>NZ_LKIC01000023.1:0-200341 GCF_001482475.1 Bacillus sp. G1(2015b)
CACGAATGTTCGATTCGCTCCGCGCCAGTGCTCGTTCTTCCTAGACTTCAAAGGTTTTCTATCACGCTGAAAAGAAAACAAAGGGCTAAAATAAAAATCATTTTAGCCCTTTGTCAACAATCTGCAAAAGAAAAGAACCGGCATATCGCCGGTTCTTTTTGTTATATGGACAATTCATTATACGCTTAAGATGATATTTTTACTTTTTTTCTCGTTGTTTCCCATTTGCCTCTGCTTGGACTATGAACAAGATCGTTATAGGCAAGCACGTTTAAGTCTCTTTGAATGGTTCTAGGTGTGATCCCGAATTCATCAACCAGCTCTTGTGTCGTCACAAGACCTTTCTCTTGAATGAACATATAAACTGATTTAATTCGAGTCATCATACGGTTTGTTGAAGGTTTCAAAAAACCACTCCCTATCAATAAGATCGGATGGACTTGACTAACCACAACTTACTACACTAAAACTGCGAAATAAGGACATGCAACAATGGTAAATGTTCGTGTTTCTTAATGTTTTATTCTATTATACACGTTATTATGCATCTAGTTCCACCAAAAAGTCAACTTTACGTGTTTTTAAACTTGTCTTCATGAAATGAAATATGGTATATATCATGATTTGAATCCGGTTACAACCCAATAATGATAAGGGATACGATAGAAGCTGCCACGTTCAAACGTTCGAAAAATAAACTCAGAAAATTTACAAAATAAAAAATTCAGTGAAGGCCAAAAAAGGCACATTCCATGTAAGGATGTGCCTTTTCTGTTTCTGTTATCCTTCTAAGAAAAAGAGCTGAATGAAAAATAACACCGCAAAGATGAGAACAAGCACATGTACTTCTCTCCATTTCCCTTTCGCCAATTTCACAAGCGGATATGAAATAAATCCAAGTGAAATTCCTGTAGAGATACTAGAAGTCAGCGGCATCGAAAGAATGACAAGAAAAGCAGGGAATGCCTCGTCTAGTTCGTTCCAGCGAATGCGTGACACCGAGTTCATCATCAAGCAGCCAACAATGATTAAAACAGGTGATGTGATGGATGGTAAAGACGAAATCGCTTGAACGAGCGGGCCAAAAAATAATGCCACAATAAACAGTGCAGCGACCGTTAAAGAAGTCAGCCCAGTTCTTCCGCCAGCAGCAACGCCTGATGATGACTCAATATAAGCAGTGGTTGGGCTTGTACCAAACATAGAACCAACCGTCGTTGCAGCAGAGTCAGCGAGCAGGGCTCTGCGCACTTTTGGCAGCTGGCCGTTTTTCATTAATCCGGCTTGTTCGGCAACGCCGATCATAGTGCCTGTTGTATCAAAAATCGTCACCAGTAAGAAGGAGAAGACGACAGCATATAAATGATGAGAGAACACATCACCAAAAGCAGCGATTGGATTGGTAATCAGCATGCCTTCAGGCAGTGCAGGGACGTCCATCAGCATTTTAGGGAAATGAAGCTGGCCTGTTGCGAGTGCAATCAATGTGGTCGCTAACATGCCGATAAACAGTGCACCATTTATTTGCAGAACCATTAATATAACCGAAATCATTAAGCCGACAAGCGTTAAAACGACAACAGGCGAGCTTAAATTGCCAAGCTTCACAAGGTTTTCTGGATCAGCAGCAATGATTCCAGACTGACGGAGGCCGATGAACGCAATGAAAAGCCCGATTCCTGCTGTAATGCCGTACTTTAAATTATCTGGAATGGCTTGAATCAGTTGTTTTCTAAGGGATGTTAACGATAAAATAATAAAGAGTATACCAGCAACAAATACCGCACTAAACGCTGTTTGATAGCTAATGCCGCCACCGCCGACAACGGTAAAGGTGAAATAGACATTCAGCCCCATGCCTGGTGCAATGGCGATCGGATAATTTGCAAATAGTGCCATCCAGAGCGTACCGACGACAGCAGCGATGATTGTTGCAGTAAAGACTTGGTCAAAAGGAATACCTGCTTTTGAAAGAATTCCTGGGTTGACGGCAACAATATAGACCATGGTAAAGAATGTCGTCATACCAGCGATGATTTCTTTCTTTATGTTGGTTTGATTTTCTTTTAACTGAAACATAAAATCCTCCATTTACGAACATTATTACAAAACAATTAATATAATATTCGTTTTAAGGGTGGATTGCAACCTTTTTTCAAGGAGGAATGGAAAAAATGAATTGGGAAGCTGAAGTAATACGAAAAAAAGATGACTTGATCAAGGACACACAATCTTTCTTACAAATTGAAAGTGTCCTTGATGAAGAAGGCGGCAAAGAAGGAAAGCCATTTGGTGAAAAAGTCGATGATGCCCTCAAGTATATGCTGAAAAAAGGGGAAGACGAAGGCTTCACAGTCAAGAATGTCGACGGCTATGCAGGTCATATTGAATACGGGGAAGGCGAAGCCATCGTAGGTGTGCTGTGCCATGTGGACGTGGTGCCTGCTGGCGACGGCTGGACAACCCCGCCATTTTCAGCGGATATCAGAGAAAATAAAATCTTTGCACGCGGAGCTATTGATGACAAAGGCCCAACCATGGCAGCGTTCTATGCGCTGAAGATCTTAAAAGATTCTGGTCTGCAGCTGTCGAAAAAAATCAGAATGATCATTGGGACAGATGAAGAAAGTGATTGGCGCTGTGTGGACCATTATTTCAAGCATGAGGCGATGCCGCAAATCGGATTTGCACCAGACGCCGATTTTCCGATTATTCATGCGGAAAAAGGAATTATTGATGCCATCCTGTCATTTACATATCAACAACCATCGAATCAACAGCGCTATACGCTGAAGCAATTTACTTCGGGTATGAGGCTCAATATGGTGCCAGATGAGGCAGCTGCTACTGTGACTGCTGCACAGGCACATGATGCTGAATCATTAAAAACGGCCTTCGAAGCCTATCTTGCTGATCATCAATTATCTGGTGAGGTAAAAAGCACAGCGGATGGACTGCATTTTACATTAAAAGGGGTATCCGTTCATGCCATGGAGCCGGCGCATGGGACAAATGCGGGCATTCATATGGCGAATTTCTTATGCGGACATGAATTAGATGAGCAGGGACTTGCCTTTACTTCCCAAATCAACGCTTTATTTGATCAGGATACAAGAGGGAAAAAGCTGGGAATTGCTTGCAAAGATGATATTAGTGGAGATTTGACATTGAACGTTGGGACAATCCGCTATAAACAGAATGAGGAAGCAAAGCTAGGGTTAAATGTCCGCTATCCAGTAACTGTAGACGGCAAGGACGTCAAAAAAGGAATTGAAAGCATCAAAGG
Source organism: Bacillus sp. G1(2015b) (assembly GCF_001482475.1). Lineage (NCBI taxonomy): Bacteria > Bacillati > Bacillota > Bacilli > Caryophanales > Bacillaceae > Bacillus > Bacillus sp. G1(2015b). The sequence goes on from NZ_LKIC01000023.1 coordinate 3,287, forward strand.
GGCGTCCCTTCTAAAATTCGAAGACAGCCCTCCGCATCACGTCTCAAAAGATCATCCGCTTGTGAAAACCTTGCAGCGGGTATATGAGGAGCAAACGGGAGATCCTGCAACCCTTATTGCCATTGGGGGAGGAACGTATGCGAGATCTTTAGAAGCTGGCGTTGCGTTCGGACCTCTATTTCCTGGCAGACCAGACTGCGCCCATCAAAAGGATGAATATATTGAAATTGATGACTTACTAAGAGCAGCAGCTCTTTATGCACAAGCTATGTATGAATTAGCAAAATAGAAATTGGAAAAGAGAAGAGGGGATTCATAGTGAAAAAAATGTTCTTATGCTCTTCATTCAAAGACAGCTATTCTCTCTTGTCTGACTTTGCAGGTGAATCATTAAAAGGTAAGCGTGTGACTTTCTTTCCAACGGCAAGTGCTGTAGAAGAAGTCACGCACTATGTGGAGGCAGCGAAGGAAGCCTTTCAGAAATTAGGCATGCAGCTTGAGACTGTGCAGGTAGATGAACAATCCGTAGAAGAGATCACACAGATGATCAAACAAAATGATGTGATCTATGTTTCAGGAGGCAACACTTTTTATTTATTGCAGGAGTTAAGAAAGCAGCGTCTCGATGACGTGTTGAAAGAAGAAATCAACAAAGGTAAGCTGTACATCGGAGAGTCTGCGGGGAGTATCATTATGGCGCCAAGCATTGAATATATCTCCATGATGGATGATCAGGAGAAGGCGCCGGAGCTTTCATCATTCCAAGGTTGCAATGAAATAAGCCGCTATCCAGTACCGCATATGCACAATGCCTATTTAGGCGAGGCTGCACAGCTAATTATGGAGAAGCATCAGCAGACGCTTGATTTATGTCCTCTAACTGATGAACAGGCTTTACTCGTCACAGGGGAGCAGGCTGAGGTGAAATCTGTCTAAGCATCTTAACCGTGAAAGAAGAAAAAGGAACAGGGATTCATCGCCCTGTTCCTTTTTTAATCTTGAAAAACATCACTTGATAAGTATCGTTCACCCGTATCTGCTGTCATACAGATCACGATTTGATCTGCCGGCAATTGCTTCGCTGTTTCAATGGCTGCATAGCAAGCCGCCCCAGAGGATGGGCCTACTAAAATGCCTTCAAGCATAGCGAGCTCCCGTGTGATGTGGTACGCATCTTCGTCGCTTACTTGCACGATCTCATCATAGACATCCTCGTTTAAGATTTGGGGGATAAATCCTGGGCTTGTGCCAACGAGCTTATGTTTGCCAGGTTCCCCGCCAGATAAGACTGGAGATCCCTTAGGTTCTGCTACACGGATGGTTAAATGAGGGAATGCCTTTTTTAATTCCTCTCCAGTTCCTGTAATAGTACCGCCAGTTCCAGCTGTTGCGACAAAGGCGCCAAGGGGCTGTCCAAGTTGTTTCACAGCTTCCATGATTTCGACCGCTGTTGTTCCTCTATGTGCATCTGGGTTTGCTCTATTGTCAAATTGCATCGGAATAAAGCTGTGAGGAATTTGAGCAGCCAGTTCTTCCGCCTTGCGGATGCAGCCTGGCATTTTTTCTTCTCCTGGGGTTAAGAAGACCTGCGCCCCGTATGCCTTCAAAATATTGATTCTTTCCTTTGTCATCGTATCAGGCATGACAAGGATAGCTTTGTAGCCTCTTGCGGCAGCATTCATGGCTAAACCAATCCCTGTATTCCCGCTCGTAGGTTCAATAATAGTTGCTCCTTTTGTGAGTTTCCCTTGTTTTTCTGCCTCAACGATCATATTGTAAGCCGCGCGGTCTTTGACACTTCCGCTAGGATTAAATGATTCCAGCTTTAAGTAAACAGCCGCCGCATTCTCTGGCTGGAGCCGCTGTAATTTGACAAGCGGTGTATCGCCAATCAGCTCAGCTATATTTTGTGCAACTTTCATCAGATGACACCCTTTCTTCTCATTCCGCATTTCTTTAGTTATACTATCATCAATGGGGATTCGTAAAGTTTGTTAAAAAAGGACAGGTGATATTGTGTCAGAAAACCGTCATTATTTTATAGGGATTCACATCCCTGAACAACTTGCGCATCAAATCAAACAAGACATTGATCAAAGGAGCGGACTGTTCTTTCAAAAATGGACAGCACCACATGATTATCATGTAACCCTTGTCTTTTTAGGCGCCATTCCAGAAGAGCGTTTAAAAAAGATCATCCAGCTGCTTGACCTCCTTTCAAATGAAGCATCTGCATTTCCACTAGAGCTGAATGAGGTAGGGCAGTTTGGTGCGAAGGAACGCCCGAGAGTCTTTTTTGCAAAGCCTCATGAAAGTGAGCCGCTCATGCATTTAAGAGAAAAGGTAAAGGAGGCTGTCTTGTCAGCAGGACACCCTGTTGAAAAGAGACCGTTTCATCCGCATATGACGATTGCACGCAAATGGAATGCGGATGACCTTTATGAAGAACAAGCGCCTTTACGCAAAGAGCCATATGTGATGGAGGTTTCGCGTATCACTTTATTTGAAATACGTCCGAAGGAAACCCCTCGTTATCACGCAATCAAACAATTTACATTACATAAATGATTCTAGAAGTTGGAGTGAGCAGCAGATGGCGCAAATTATCAAAATTCAAGATTATATATCACGATATGAACAAGACCCGCATCACTACATCAATCAATTCAATCGGTTGAAAAAACAAAGATGGGACGAGTTGAAAAAGGCTTCAAAAGAGGAGGCGCAGCAACCATTTGACCAAATTCCTCAACAAGCGCCTGAACAGGAGGAAGAAAAGAGAAAGAAATTCTCCTTAAAGAGAAAGCAAAAAGAAGCCGATATGAAAAAGGAACGGGACCTAAGTCTTTTTAACGAGCCGACAGATATAGAGCAAGGGGTTTTCAGAAACGTCCCTACCGATGAAACGAAGCTGACTCACTTTTTTAAGGATCATCTCTTTGAAGTGCAATTAAAATGGGCGAGCTCAACGATTTCACATATTTCAACCGTCTCCCATCATATTCGATATGATGAAAAGCTGCGAATGCTGGCGAGGCAGCTTCCAGATTCTTATTTTGTGATGTACAAGCCGGTGCTGCTCATTCAAAAAGCTGAGATGGAATTATGTCCGATACTCATCACGCCGCTCGAAGTAATCTGTTTATCCTTCTTAGAGGCCGAGCCAGACAGCGTCTATATCGGAACGAAGGAACGTTTTTGGGAAAAACGGGCGACTGGGAAAGCTGTTCAGTCCGTCTTAAATCCTTGTGCAAGCCTTCTGCGTTCTGGCACCGTTGTGTCAAAGATCTTACAGCAAAGTGGTGTAGACCTTCCTGTGAAAAAAATTCTCATCAGCCGAACCTCTTATATTGATTTACCTGAAGTTCCATATGGGATGGAGGTTATCGATAAGAAGAAGGCAGAAGAGTGGTTTGAAAAGCAGCGGAAAAATACGGCGCCGACAAAGCATCAGCAATTTAAGGCGACAAAGGTGTTGCTTGCTTATGGTGAAACAGACAGCAAAAGAAGGCAGGAATGGCTCGATTAAAGGCATGATGGAAGGTCACGAAAAATGAGACCCGAGTGGAGCTAATATATGAATGAATGGTACTTTATCGTTAATCCAGAAGCAGGACATGGAAAAGGACTCCGCACATGGAGGAGCATAGAGAAAGAATTACAAAAGGTGGAGGTCTCTTATCGATCGTTTCTCACCCAGCATGAAGGCCATGCAGAAGTTTTGGCAAGACAAATCAGTGCCATGCAGGATGACAGGCTGAAGCGATTGATTGTTATTGGCGGTGACGGAACGATTCATGAAGTGCTGAATGGCTTAAAGGAAATCGATCATGTGCAGCTTAGTTTTGTCCCTGCTGGTCATTGGAATGATGCTGCGAAGGGTCTCGGTATCCATCGTCATGATGTCCTAAAAGAAGTGAAAAAGCAAAAGAGAATGCTCACCAAAACATTTTCTCTCGGCTCCTTTCAAGATCATGCCGAAAGTTCGCAATCTGTTCTTTTTCTCAATCATATCGGTGTGGGTTTTGATGCACATGTGCTGAGGAAAACGGTGCATTTTAGAGGAAAAAAGTGGCTGAAACGGCTGGGGCTTGGCTTTATCATCTACCCGCTGTCATTTCTCCATTCTCTATGGTCGTTTAAGCCATTTGATCTTGCGTTATTTATTGAAAATGAGAAGAAAGTCTTTCGACAAGTGTGGTTTGTGATCGTATGCAATCACCCGTATTACGGGGGAGGGCTGGAAGCAGCACCGGAAGTGAGTGCAAGGCAGCCAGGTTTTCAAACGATGGTTGTCACAGATTTGAATCCATTCAAAGTCCTCTTGTTTCTAAGTGCAATGGTGTTTCGAAAGCACCTTGGGATGAAGGGGGTTACCCTGTTTCAGCATGAGGAAGCGTACTTAGAAGCAGATGAAAAAATCTTATTTCACGCAGATGGAGAAGTGATCGGTGCAACGCCTGTCTTTGTGAAGGCAAGTGAACGATCCTTAAAATTACGTGCTTAAATAACTTGCGTTATGTCCGCAGTCAAAGAACCATGAAAAAAGGCTTCTTTTTCGTAAGGTTCTTGTCCTGATTTTTTAGTTTTGCTTGACGAGTATAAGAAGGTAACGATAAAATCTATAGGACGGCTATTGTTTAGCATCTCATTCTCAATAGCTGTCCTTTTTGTTTTTATGATCATATAAATAAAAAAAAGAAACAGCCAATTGATCCTCAATCGGCTGAATTTTGTCGACTAAAAAAGCAAGATTTAAAATATTTTAAGAAATGATGGGTTGAAAATTGATATGAACTGGTTGGGACAAATATTAGGTAGCGAATGGCACATCTCTCCGGCTGGAGGCGCTACGGGAGATGCGTACTTCGCAACACACAATGACCAAAAGCTATTTTTAAAACGCAATACGTCACCGTTTCTTGCGGTTTTGTCAGCTGAAGGCATTGTGCCGAAGCTTGTCTGGACAAAACGGATGGAAAATGGAGATGTAATTACTGCACAGCACTGGCTGAGCGGTAGAGAGCTGAAGCCAAAGGACATGAATGATCGTCCTGTAGCAGAGCAGCTAAGAAAAATTCATACATCAAAAGAATTGCTCGATATGCTGAAACGATTAGAGAAGCACTCTCTAGATCCAGAATCCATTCTGATGCATCTAAAACAGTCCATTTTAAACGAGCAAATTGTTTCACAAGACATCACGCTTGCCATTCAGTATTTAGAGAAGCATGTGGAGGCTGTCCATTTTGAGGACAAGGTCGTCTGTCATTGTGATCTCAATCATAATAATTGGCTGCTGACAGATGAAAACCAGCTCTATTTGATCGATTGGGATGGGGCGATGATTGCAGACCCAGCGATTGATCTTGGACCGCTTTTATACCATTATGTTGAGGAAGAGAACTGGGAAAGCTGGCTCTCTATGTACGGCGCCCCGCTGACGGATAATTTGCGAAAGCGCATGGCGTGGTACGTGCTCGCTGAAACCGTATCGTTTGTCGTTTGGCATAAACGAAAAGGGAATGAAAAGGCCCAAAAAGAAGTGCAAGCGGAGCTAAATGCACTCTTAAAAAGGTTAAACATCCATTAAGACAGTGGAATGTTTTCGACCCACTCAGACAGATGTGATTGATGCTCCTCGATATGTGCATCAATTGAACTGACAGAGGTGCCCTTTTGGCTGTAATCATAAATATCTGTTAACAGCTGACGAATGTCGGGATCCAGATCTTCTTTTGCCAGCATTAATTGAATTACGCGTCCCACCTGTTCATATTCTGCAACAGTCCCGCAGCAATCCAGCTGGTGATCGGTTAAAATATCTTTGATTAATTGAAGCTGATGTTGACGGTTTAAACCCATACAAATGCTCCTTTCCTGCGTGTCATTTATGAGGTTAAACTGTGCAATCAGCGCCCAATTTATACATGCGGCAGACCAGCTCAAGCGAAGGGCTGGTCTTTTTATATGGACATAGAAGATGCTGTCTTGCGGGTCTTTATGTTTCATGGTATCTTGATAAAATGTAAAGAAAATAGAGGTGTATCAAATTGAGAATGCGACATAAACCATGGGCTGATGATTACTTAGCTGAGAATGCTCATATTGCTTTAGCAAGTCCCGAGCAATATAAAGGGAAATGGCATGAGCTGTTTGGAAATGATCATCCAATCCATATCGAAGTTGGGACAGGAAAAGGGAGCTTTATTGCTGGAATGGGCAAGCTTCATCCTGATATCAACTATATTGGCATTGAATTATTTAAAAGTGTCATTGTGACGGCAGTAGATAAAATCAAAGAGACAGATGTTGAAAATGTAAAGCTTTTGAACATTAATGCTGAGACGCTGACAGATGTGTTTGCGGAAAATGAGATTGACCGGGTGTATTTGAATTTCTCTGATCCGTGGCCAAAAGCAAGACACGAAAAGCGCAGATTGACGTTTAAAACCTTTTTAGAGCGATATGAACATATTCTTCGTCCAGGCGGTGAATTACATTTCAAAACTGATAACCGCGGGTTATTTGAATATTCCTTAAAAAGTTTTTCTGCCTATGGCCTTCTTTTAACGTATGTCAGCCTAGATTTACATGAGGACGGCTTAGAAGGAAACGTGATGACTGAATATGAAGAGAAATTCTCATCTATGGGACAACCCATCTATCGATCAGAAGTCAAATTCCCAGAATAACAAGTGACATCAAGCTGGCTGCAAAAAAATTGCAGTCAGCTTTTTTTATGAAAAGATTGGTGCATGCGATTTTTGGCTGTATTTGCTACGATAGAAAAAGGAGGGATGACAGCAATGGAGACAATGAAAATAGGTGAAATGGAACTGTTTTGGTTAAACGGGGGAGATACGCACATGGACGGCGGTGCAATGTTCGGTGTCGTGCCAAAGCCTTTATGGTCAAAAAAATACCCGGTTAATGAACGCAATCAAATTGAATTACGATGTGATCCAATTCTCATTCGGTGGAAGGGACTGCATCTGTTAGTGGATTCGGGCATCGGATCAGGGAAGCTGACAGATAAACAAAAACGCAATTACGGCGTGACAGAGGAAACCAAATTGGAAGAATCTCTAGCGGCCCTTGGCCTGCGCCCATCAGATATAGATTACGTATTAATGACACACCTGCACTTTGATCATGCCAGCGGATTAACAAAACGTGAAGGCGATAAGCTTGTGTCTGTTTTTCAGCAGGCAAAAATCATCACATCGAAAATCGAATGGGATGAAATGAGAGCGCCGAACATTCGCTCAAGAAATACATATTGGAAAGAAAACTGGGAGCCTGTTGCAGATCAAGTGGTCACATTTGAAGAAAGTATCGAAGTGACAGAAGGCATCGAGCTGCACCATACAGGCGGCCACAGCAATGGTCATAGTATTTTAACGCTCACAAGTGAGGGCGAAACAGCGATTCATTTAGCTGATATCATGCCAACACACGCTCATAAAAATCCACTCTGGGTTTTGGCATATGATGATTACCCAATGACGTCGATTCCAGCCAAGCAAAAGTGGCAGGCTTTTGCAGAAGAAAAAAATGCGTGGTATTTGTTTTATCATGATGCCATTTATCGTGCTGTAAAATGGGACGAAGACGGGCAGATTACACACGAAATCAAAAGAGAAACAGGAAGATAAAAGATCATCTGTATGTTTTTTTCGCCTTTCACACAAAATAACGACAAAATGAACTTGTGAAAGGAAGAGTGCAGGTGAACCAATTTTATCGTGTACATGGTGATGTGATCGAAACACCATTAAGAGGGATGGAAGTCATGTCAGTCCCTTATTTAAACAAAGGGGTTGCATTTACAAAGGAAGAGCGGAAGGAGCTCGGGTTAAAGGGATTTCTTCCGCCTAAGGTTTTAACTTTAGAGGATCAAGCAAAGCGTGCATATGAGCAGTTCAAGGCACAGCCGGATGAGCTAGGGAAAAATGTGTATTTAACATCACTTCATGATAGAAACGAAGTGCTTTTTTACAAATTACTTAATGAGCACTTGGCGGAAATGCTTCCGATTGTCTACACGCCGACTGTAGGAACGGCTATTCAGCGTTATAGCCATGAGTATCGGAAGCCGAGAGGGCTTTATTTATCGATTGATGATCTGGAAGGCATGGAAGAGATTTTTGCTTCTTATGGTGTCGATGAATCAATTGATTTAATCGTTGCAACTGATGCAGAAGGTATTTTAGGCATCGGAGACTGGGGCGTTGGCGGGATTGCCATTTCAGTCGGGAAACTTGCTGTTTATACAGCTGCAGCAGGCATTGATCCTAGCCGCGTGCTGGCGGTAGTGCTTGATGCCGGGACGAACCAGGAAAGTCTCTTAAATGATCCGCTTTATGTTGGAAATCAGCACTCCCGCGTTCGAGGAGAGCGCTATGATCAGTTCATTGATCAATATGTCGAGCTTGCCCGTGCTACTTTCCCAAATGCACTTCTTCACTGGGAAGATTTTGGTACAAAGAATGCCCGTGCGATATTGGAAAAATATAAGGACCGCATTTGTACATTTAACGATGACATTCAAGGAACTGGCGCCGTTTCACTTGCTGCAGTTATGGCATGTGCAAAAGCTTCGAAGGTCCCGCTGAAAGATCACCGTATCGTCATTTTTGGAGCGGGTACGGCAGGTATTGGCATAGCCGAGCAAATCCGTGATGCGATCGTCAGAGACGGAGTCAAAGAAGAGGAGTCCTATGATCATTTCTGGTGTATTGATAAAACGGGGCTGCTCACAGATGATTCACCTGACATTCAGCCATTTCAAAAGCCGTATGCAAGACGTTCTGACGAAGTAAAGGATTATGCCCGTAATGGTCCAAAGCATTCGATTGATCTATTAGAGGTCGTCAAACAGGCGAAACCTACAATCTTAATTGGCACCTCGACGGTCGGAGGAGCATTTACAGAGGAAATTGTAAAAGAAATGGCGTCACACGTGGAGCGCCCTGCGATTTTACCGATGTCGAATCCGACACCTCTTTCAGAAGCAAAGCCGCAAGATCTGATTGAATGGACTGAAGGACGCGCACTTGTGACAACGGGAAGCCCATTTGATCCTGTTGAATATGGAGGCGTCACATATGAAATTGGACAAGCGAATAATGCCCTTGTCTTCCCAGGTCTTGGTCTAGGCACGATTGTGTCAAAAGCCAGGTTGATGACAGACAGTATGTTTGTTGCGAGTGCTGAAGCCATTGCAAGCATGGTCAATGTGGGGAAGCCGGGTGCAGCGATGCTGCCAAGTGTCGATCAGCTTCGAACCGTTTCAGCAACAGTGGCCGTCCGTGTGGCGCAGGCAGCAATTGATGAAGGAATAGCAGAAGAAACGCCTGATGACCTCATTCAGGCTGTGCAGGACGCGATGTGGCATCCTGTGTACAAAAAAATCAAAGCCATATAAAAAAAGCTTCGCAAGGACATATCTTTGCGAAGCTTTCTTGATCAAGCAACAGAATCAATTACATCAACGATCATGCCTGTTTTGGCATCAATCATCACTTCATACTGTTCAAGCTCGCCAAAGGCAGAGCGGGTAATGCCAGATTTGTACACATCAATCGTTTCACCATTTACGGTATACGGTTCTGGTACAGTATAAATCCAAGAGCCATCAATCGGGCCGCGCTGTTTAAAAGCAGATTTCACAATTTTTAATGCTTTTTCAGATGAGATATACGTAGGGAAAAATACTTTCTTTGCAACAATTGCAGCGGCTACTCCAATACTCGCACCAATCAAAATATGTTTTAACTTCAACGTGCTGCACCTCCGTATTGCTGTTTTTTCCATTATACAAAACTTGTCCATTGATGTTAAGGAATCCGAATAATTGAAAGCATATTCAAAATTTCTAGAGAGATACTTGGAAAACCGAAAGAATTCTTATAGTATAAAGTGAGTGTTATTTTTATAGGAATATATATGGTCATTACATAGAAACGAGGTAAACTGTAGAATGAACGAAGAAACATTGTCGATTTTCCGAAATTTAACAGAATTACAGGGAACACCAGGAAATGAGCACCATGTGCGTGCTTTTATGAAAAAGGAACTTGAGAAATATTCTGATGAACTCATTCAAGACCGTCTTGGCGGAGTGTTTGGCGTACGCAAAGGGCCGGAAAACGCACCGAAAATTATGGTAGCTGGTCATATGGATGAAGTCGGATTCATGGTCTCATCGATCACGAAAAACGGAATGATTCGTTTTCAAACACTTGGCGGCTGGTGGAGTCAAGTCATGCTGGCGCAGCGTGTGGACGTTCATACCGATCACGGGCCAATTCCTGGTGTCGTCTCGAGTACACCTCCTCATCTTCTGACGCCAGAACAAAAAAGCAAACCTGTGAAGCCGTCAGATATGCTTATTGATATTGGTGCAGACAGTGAAGAAGAGGCAAAAGAGCTTGGCGTTCGCCCAGGGCAGCAAATCGTTCCTGCAACGGTATTTACCCCAATGGCGAATCCAAAAAAGATTTTGGCAAAGGCTTGGGATAACCGTTATGGCTGCGGCCTTGCAATTGAATTATTAAAAGAATTAAAAGATGAATCACTTTCATGCCAGTTGTATTCAGGAGCAACTGTTCAAGAGGAAGTAGGGCTTAGAGGAGCTGAGGTAGCTGCAAACATGATTCAGCCAGATCTTTTCTTCGCTTTAGATGCAAGTCCTGCAAACGATGTGACAGGTGATAAAACACAGTTCGGCCAGCTTGGAAAAGGTACACTTCTGCGTATTTTTGACCGCACAATGATTACGCACCGCGGAATGAGAGACTTTGTACTCGATACTGCTGAGACAAACAACATTCCATATCAATATTTCGTATCACCGGGTGGTACGGACGCTGGACGTGTTCATATTTCAAACCAAGGTGTGCCTTCTGCTGTCATTGGGGTATGCGCACGCTACATTCATACAAGTCATTCTGTGTTACATGTGGACGATTACGCAGCGGCAAAAGAGTTAATTGTCCGCCTAGTGAAAAATTGTGATCAAAGTACAGTGGATTCTATTTATCAACAAGTATAAATAGAAGAGAAAAAGGCTGCTTCTTCAATGAGAGCAGCTTCAGCGTGTAGACAAACCCTCGCATTCTTTGTCAGTCCTGCGTGCCGGTGCTCACGAATGTCACATTCGCTCCGCTCCGGTACTCGTCCTTCCTAGGGCTGCAAAGGTTTTCTATCACGCTGAAAAGAAGACAAAGGGCTAAAATAAAGATCATTTTAGCCCTTTGTCAACAATCTGAGGCTGCTTTTTCAATGAGAGCAGCCTTTTTTCTTATTGCTGTTCAAACACGTAAGATAACGCCTTGATCGCTTGGTTTACAGTTTCCACAGTGATATTTGCTTTGTTTGAGAGTTCTTTTAACGGATGGTGCAGTTCTTTTGGACGGATTAAAATCAGAGGTTTCCCTTTTGCAATTGCAGCAGACGCATCCATGGCTGTGTTCCACTGTTTATATTTCTCACCAAAGCGCGCAATGACGACATCTGCTTTGTTTAATAAAATTTCAGTACGAAAATTGTTCAAATCAGAAGCTGCATCATCTTTGAAAATGGCATTCGGCTGCTCACCTAAAATATCCTCACCGATGTTATCTGAGCGGTTATGATTTTCCATTGGACCGACAAATGTCACCGGCAGCTTCAAAGATTGGCTTTTTTCCTTGATTTCATCACGCCACTGGCTATGAATTTCTCCAGCTAAATAAACAGTTAATTGCATAACGAACTCCTCCTTTTGTACAAACTTAGTAAAGGTTTGTCCTGTTTCTTTTCATGTTACACAAGAAGTGCTTGATAAAGCAAAAAAAATATGATTATGATATTCATGGTAGAGACAATTTTTCATCGTAAGAATACTACATATAATGGGAAGGACAGGCCTCTTCGTCTTTCCTATGAGAAAGCAGGAAGACGACGTTGATGACTTATTTGAAAAGAAAGGGGATCTCCCTTTCGCCAAAGGTGTATTTCATTGATGCACTTTCTTATATGGCTTTAGGTCTATTTGCTACATTAGTGGTAGGTCTGATTTTAAAAACAGCAGGAGGTCTGTTATCACTTTCTCTCATTGTGAAAATGGGTACGCTTGCTATGGGTCTGATGGGACCGGCAATTGGCGTAGCAGTTGCTTATCGCTTAAATGCTTCTCCATTAATCATTTTTGCAAGTGTTGTCTCAGGTGCCGCTGGAGCAGAGCTTGGGGGACCAGCCGGAAGCTTCGTGGCTGCTCTAATTGGGGTGGAACTCGGCAAACTGGTCAGTGGTGAGACAAGAATTGATATTATTTTAACGCCGCTTGTCACCATTATTACTGGCTTTTTCACTGCTGCTTTCATCGGTCCTGGCATTCAGGCGATGATGACAGGGCTTGGCAGACTTATCATGTGGGGGACAGACCAAAGCCCGCTGATCATGGGCATGCTAGTAGCGACCATTGTTGGACTTGCTCTAAGTTCTCCGATTTCAAGTGCTGCACTTGCGCTCATGCTTGACTTAAGCGGAACAGCTGCTGGTGCTGCAACGATTGGCTGCTGTGCCCAAATGGTTGGCTTTGCTGCTGCAGGTTTTAGAGAAAATCGCTTTGGCGGGCTTGCGGCTGTCGGCATTGGGACGTCAAAGTTGCAGCTTTCGAACATTGTGAAAAACCCCCTCATCCTGATTCCGCCGACGATTGCTGGTCTGATTCTCGCGCCAATTGGTATTATTGGCTTTGGGATGGTCAATAATGCGGCAGGAGCGGGAATGGGAACGAGCGGGCTTGTTGGACAGCTCATGACCCTCACTGTCATGGGGTTTCATCCATCTGTATTTCTGGCGATAGCTCTCTTGCATATCGTTGGCCCGGCAGTGATTAGTTTGGTAGTATCAGAATGGATGAGAAAGAAAGGCTATATACAATTCGGAGATTTAACCATACAAACTGGAGGAATGAAACATGAAAAAAATTGAATCTAACGAAGAATTACAAAAAGTGATTCAAGAAGACTTAACGGTATTGCTATTTTCAGCTGACTGGTGCCCGGACTGCACATTTATTGAGCCATTCTTGCCAGAGCTTGAAGCAAACTACCCAGAATTTGAGTACTTCTATGTCGATAGAGACAAGTTCATTGACACTTGTGCAGAGTGGGAAATTTACGGCATTCCAAGCTTTTTAGTCTTTAAAAACGGACAAGAGATTAACCGCTTTGTTAGCAAAGATCGTAAGACAAAGGAAGAGATAGAAGCATTTTTAACAGATTCTCTTTCTAAATAACGAAAGGAGAGTCTAAAACGATGGCAAAAATGACATCAAGACAGCTTGCGAATGAACTCAAAAGCCGTCTGACGAACGACAGCTGGTCACACCAGTTTGATCGGGAAAAAGATACGCTTCGTATTGAAGATAAACAAACAGGCAAAGGCATCACACTAGAGCTCCCGCCAATTATTGCAAAGTGGGAAGTAAAGCCTGATGAAACAATTGATGAGATTGTTTATTATGTGAAAGAAGCGCTGAGAGCCATGAAAGGCGAAGCGCAGCACATTTCAGGAAAAGAAAAGCATATCTATCCGGTCATTCGTTCCACTTCCTTTCCTGAGGCATCAAGTGATGGAATTCCGCTCGTATTTGATGAGCATACAGCTGAAACGAGAATCTACTATGCACTTGACCTTGGAAGCACCTACCGATTAATTGATGAAAAGATGCTTCAAAAGGAAAACTGGACAAAAGAGCGAATCAGAGAAACTGCAAGCTTCAACGTTCGTTCACTAGAAACTGTAGTGAAAATGGATGAAGTGGCAGGCAACCTGTTTTATTTCTTCCGTGCAAATGACGGATATGACGCCAGCAGACTTTTAAATGAGTCGTTATTACAAGAATACGCGCAAAAAATAGAAGGACAAATGGCGATTTCTGTTCCTCATCAAGATGTATTCATCATTGCAGATGTTCGCAATGATTCAGGCTATGATATTTTAGGACAGATGTCGATGAGCTTCTTCGCCAGCGGTACGGTTCCGATTACCGCATTGTCATTTTTATATGATGAGGGTAAGCTTGAACCGATCTTTATACTTGCAAAAAGCAGACCAAAACAGCAGTAGAAGGGAATTTTGAAGAATGAATGTTTTTTATAATGCAGAAGGTGTAGGCGACACACTCCTTATTTCATTGAAAGATGTGACGAGAGAAGAAGTAGGACATGAGACGTTTGGAGATGTTGTACGAATCTTCAATCAAGAAACAAAAGAAACAACAGGCTTTAATATCTTCAATGCATCTACTTACATGAAAATTGAAGAAAACGGATCTGTCCCGCTTTCTGAAACCATTGTTCAAGATATCAATGAAATTTTAAACCGCAACGGTGTCAGTGAAACGTTGACTGTGGATCTATCACCAAAATTTGTTGTCGGCTATGTAAAGGAAAAAGAAAAGCATCCGAATGCAGATAAATTAAACATTTGCCAAGTTGATGTGGGCGATGAAACCTTACAAATCGTGTGCGGTGCACCAAACGTTGACCAAGGCCAATATGTCGTGGTGGCGAAAGTCGGCGCAGTGATGCCAAGCGGTATGGTCATCAAAGATGCTGAGCTAAGAGGGGTTCCATCAAGCGGCATGATTTGTTCAGCAAAAGAGTTAGATCTTCCAGACGCACCTGCTGAAAAAGGGATTCTTGTTTTAGATGGAAGCCATCAAGCTGGCGAACCCTTTAAAGCATAACCTCCCATAAACGGGCACATAGGAGCGAAGAATGTGTTATACCAAAAGTCACTAAGTACGTACTTAGTGACTTTTTTTCATCTACAGACAGCATGAACAGCATAAACCGGCACTTTTCTCGCTTTTCTGCATGAAAAAGCAATGGTATACTAAAAATCGCCCAAGAAAACGTAAGGGGAGTTAAAGTGAGTGATAAATGATGAGTTGGTTAGATAAATTTTTTAGTGTATTTTTAGGAGAAGAAAAGAAAGAAGAAAAAGCTGTAAGACCTGAAGAAGATCTAGCTGCACCAAAGCAGCCAGCTTTTGAACAGCATAAAGAATATAAAAAAATCGAAGATACGAAAGTGTATTATGAATATCCAAAAGGCAACTTTCGGTTTCCGCTCGTTCCAGATGAACCTCTGCGTGACGGAGTGAAGCCGGAGAGAAAACACGCCAAACCAAGACAGTCAAAGACCAGACAGACAACCTATCAGCCTAAACAAACGCTTCAGCCTGATATGAATAAAAAGCCATTCAAGCCAGAGCAAATTCCATCACCGATTTATGGCTACCATCAGGATATGCGTCCAAAAAAGGCAGAAGCAAAAGAAGAAGCAGGATCAGTTCAAAGGAAAGCAGCAGAAGAAACGGCGCAGCGTGTCACACTGTTATCAGAAGAGGCAGAGCGTGAACGGAATGTCAGGCAGCAAATGAACATTCCATCTATTCAGAAAGAAAAACGTATTGAGGAAATGGTTTCAGCATCAGCAAAAGAGAGAGCGGATAAGGAGCCAGAAGTAATCCCGCATACATTGGAAGAGGAACTCGCTTATCAAGATCATGTTCAATCGACGATGGAACGTTTAACAGACGAGCCTTTCCAGTTAGAAGAAAACGAGCCAGAAGATCATCATGAAGCTGATTTACATAAGCAGCAAGCCGAAGTCTATCAGGAGCAACCGGTACAGTCCGAGCCGGAACAGGCTGCCACCAGCGATGAAGAAGAAATAAAAGACGAGCAGTTTGAAGATCATACTGAGGAAATAGACATGTTGACCTTCGAAACACCGGAACCTTCGCAGCCAGCGATTGAAATGGAAGCAGACATTCTAGCAGAAGAAGAAGCGGCGTTAACAGAAAATATGTCAGCAGAACCAGTGGAAGAAGTAGAAGCTGATCCAATAAAAGACAAACAAGAAGAAGCGCCCGCGGCAATATATGAAGAAGCTGAGCCAGTCCAACATGACCTGCAGGAAGATCAGCTGGTTCAAGAAGCTGAAATTGAAGAAGAACAAGTGATGCCAGTAGAACAAGTAACAGAGGAACAAACTGCATCTGAACCGGTAGAAACGGTCATAGAACAGACAGAGCAGCAAGAACAAACGCACGAAGAAAAGAAAGAAGAACCAAAACAGACATCTCCGCAGCCACCACGCACAAGCGGTCAAACCTCTACGGTTCCGTTTAATGTCATGATGTTAAAAAGCGATCAGCGCGTGCAAGGGCAAAAGAAAGCAGCCGACACACAAGGGTATGTTTTTCCAAGTCTCGCCCTATTAGATGTACCGCCAGCTCAAAAAGAAGAGGACGGGACATGGGTGAAAGAGCGGGCAGAGCTGCTTAATGCGACGCTTAAAAATTTCAATGTAAGAGCAAGTGTTGTTCATGTCACACAGGGCCCTTCTGTGACAAGGTTTGAAGTACATCCAGAACCAGGTGTCAAAGTGAACAAAATTACGAACCTGTCAGATGATATTAAACTTAGTTTGTCCGCAAAGGATATTCGAATTGAAGCACCGATTCCAGGAAAGAACACGATCGGGATCGAAGTGCCAAACCTGCACAGTAAAATGGTGTTCTTAAGAGAAATGATCAGAAGCAGTGCTTTTAGAGATAATCCATCTCCTTTAACAGCAGCACTTGGATTAGATATCTCAGGCCAGCCTGTCGTGGTTGATCTGCAAAAAATGCCGCACGGCTTAATTGCTGGAGCAACTGGTTCAGGAAAAAGTGTCTGCATTAATACGATTTTAGTGAGCTTAATGTTTAAAGCATCACCAGATGAAGTGAAAATGCTCTTAATTGACCCTAAAATGGTTGAATTAGCGCCGTATAACCACATTCCGCACCTTGTGAGTCCTGTCATTACCGATGCCAAGACAGCAACAGCTGCTCTGAAATGGGTAGTGGATGAAATGGAAAGACGCTATGAACTATTTGCACACTCTGGCGTGAGAGAAATTAAACGATTCAATGAGCTTGTAAAAGAAAAACAAATGGGTGAAAAACTGCCTTATCTCGTCGTGGTGATCGATGAGCTGGCTGATTTAATGATGGTCGCACCAAATGAAGTCGAAGAAAGCATCTGCCGAATTGCTCAAAAAGCAAGAGCATGTGGCATTCACTTATTGATTGCGACACAAAGACCTTCTGTTGATGTCATCACAGGTCTCATTAAAGCCAATATCCCAACAAGAATTGCGTTTTCTGTTTCAAGTCAGGTTGATTCAAGAACGATCATTGACATGGCCGGTGCTGAAAAGCTTCTTGGAAAAGGAGACATGCTCTTCTTAGAAAATGGCTCCGGCAAGCCGACAAGGCTGCAAGGGAACTTTGTATCAGACCGTGAGATTGATCAAGTGGTGGCACATGTGAGAAAGCAGCGCAAGCCAGTGTTCCTTTTTGAACAGGAGGAACTAATGCTTCAAGGCTCTGCGATTACAGACGAAGATGAATTGTTTATGGATGCCTGCCGTTTTGCCATCGAGCAGAATAGCGCTAGTACATCAAGTTTGCAGCGAAGATTTAGAATTGGCTACAATCGTGCAGCTAGACTGATTGACATGATGGAGCGCGAGGGCATGATTTCTGGTGCGAAAGGCAGTAAGCCAAGAGAAGTACTCATGACGCTGAGTGACTTAGAACAGTTGATCTAAACAAACCACTTCATTTTTTTTATAAACATGGTATGATAGCACATAGGTGCAATTTTGAAATTGGACGCTTTTCGCATGTCTGCCAAAACGCTTTTTTATGTAAAATAAGCGGAAACAGGTGTTAGAAATGGGAAAGTTGTCGGATACTAATCATAGTTAATATTGATTAGAATAGGAAGATCGGAAAAAAATCTTTATTTGGAGCTGCGATCTGTGATCAGCTAGAGGCAAAAATCACAAGTTGCAAATTGAAATGAGCGTCATATACTGTAAGTCAGATAGACGTTTGTTGGAGGTACAATTATGACTGTTTATCATTTTGTTGGAATAAAAGGGACAGGTATGAGTCCACTGGCCCAAATTCTTCATGATACTGGGTATACTGTCCAAGGATCGGATATCGAAAAACATATCTTTACACAAAAAGCATTAGAAGAACGAAATATTAAAATTCTACCATTTGACCCAGATAATATTCAGCCAGGGATGACGGTCATCGCAGGAAATGCATTCCCCGATACACACCCTGAGATTGAACGTGCCCTTTCTGAAGGGATTCCTGTCATTCGTTACCATAAATTTCTTGGAGAATACATGGATTCATTCACAAACGTTGCGATTACTGGTGCTCATGGCAAAACATCGACAACAGGACTGCTTGCTCACGTCATGCAGGCAGCAAAACCTACTTCGTACTTAATCGGTGATGGATCTGGAATGGGGAAAGAAAACAGCGAGTATTTTGTCTTTGAAGCATGCGAATACCGCAGACACTTCCTCAGCTATCATCCAGATTATGCGATCATGACCAATATTGATTTTGATCACCCTGATTATTTCTCAGATATTGATGACGTGTTTGACGCGTTTCAAAACATGGCGCTTCAAGTGAAAAAAGCGATTATTGCTTGCGGTGATGATGAGCACTTGCCAAAAATTCAAGCGAAGGTACCCGTTGTGTACTACGGTTTCAACGAAGAAAATGATTTCCAAGCTCGTAATGTTGTGAAAAATACGGAAGGCACTACATTTGATGTATTTGTACGCAATACGTTTTATGATACCTTCTACATTCCTGCCTACGGAAATCATAATGTCCTCAACTCGTTAGCTGTTATCGCATTATGTCACTATGAGTCCATTGATGTAGAGCTTATCAAAGGCGCATTAAAGACATTTGGCGGTGTGAAACGACGCTTTAATGAAAAAGTGGTCGGTGAGCAGGTCTTAATTGATGATTATGCACATCATCCAACTGAAATTGAAGTCACAATTGAAGCAGCTCGCCAAAAATATCCGGACCGTGATATTGTGGCTGTCTTTCAGCCGCATACCTTCACACGTACACAGCAATTCTTAAGTGAATTTGCTGATAGTCTAAAGAAAGCCGACTATGTCTACCTTTGTGATATTTTCGGTTCAGCCCGCGAAAACATTGGGAAGCTGAGCATTGAAGATTTAAGAGAAAAAATCCCGCAGGCCCAATTGATTGAGGAAGAAGATACATCTGTGCTGAAAGCGCACGAAGATGCGATTCTGATCTTTATGGGAGCAGGAGACATTCAAAAATATTTGCGCGCTTATGAAAAAGTCGCTGTATAAATGCTTAAAAAAGTGCCGTTTCACGCGGCACTTTTTTTATTTTGAATAAAATGTGACAAAAGAGCTAAATGTGTCAACATGTGCCGCTTTTTTTCGTTCGCTGTGGACAGGAATTAGCGAATAAGTGTAGAATTATTATTCAATCGGTCATTCTAGGCGATGTTTGAATGATACAACGAGAGGGTAATGAATTGAATATGCCCGCAGCAAAGGAGGTATCAGATGATTATTATTCTATATCTAAGCGTTGCACTGATCGCAATTGCTTTCCTCATTCTTGTCATCTATTTGTCCAAAACATTAAAATCCTTACAGCTGACATTAAAGAATGTTGCATCAACTTTAGAAGGTCTTGAAGGTCAGATGCAAGGTATCACCACAGAGACAGCACAGTTGCTACATAAGACAAACAAGCTTGCTGAAGATATTCAAGACAAATCGGCAAAACTTAACACAGTTGTGGATGCGGTGCAGGGAATTGGTGGCTCGATCAACCAATTTAATACAAGCATAAAGCAGGCAGCTGGTGCGGTTTCTTCATCCGTTGAAAGAAATCAAGAAAAAGTGACGGATGTGGTTAGCTGGAGTAACGCAGCACTTGAAATTTATAAAAAATGGAAACAGCGTAAACACCAAAAATAAACCATATTCGCATAGGAGGAATAATCATGAGCAAAGACGGAATCAATAGCAAAGACTTTTTGATCGGAACACTTATTGGTGGAATTGTTGGTGCAACAACAGCATTATTTTTAGCACCGAAGTCAGGGAAAGAGCTTCGCGATGATTTGAACACCCAAGCGAATGTTTTAAAAGAAAAAACAGATCGACTCGCAACAGATGCAAAAGAAAGAGGCACTGAATATGTGACGATTGCGAAAGATAAAACGTCTGAATTGTCTCAGCTTGTAGCAGAGCAGTCAAATCAGATTTTAGACAAAGTGAAAGACATAAAAGACCGTGCAGCTGGTAAAGCTAATCATGTGAAAAGTGAAGCAGAAGATGCGGCAGCTGATTTAGCAAGCGAAGCATCAGATGTAGCTGATGAAGCAAAAGTACGAGCACAAGAAGCAAAATCAGAAATTGAAGACGGCATCAAAGATATCAAAGAAAAAGTAGAACAATCTACTAAAGGCTAACCCTCACAGCTCGAAGTGAAGAAGGAGAACATCATGTCAAAACAACTCATTGAAACAGAAGAACAGTTTGATCAACTAACGAATCAAGATGGGACGTTTGTCTTTTTTAAACACAGTTTGACATGTCCGATCAGCCAAGCGGCTTTTCATGAGTTTGAAGCATTTGCGTCTGCACACGAAGACGTGCCAACGTATTTCTTGCAAATTCAAAATACGAGAGAGCTTTCATCCTACGTGGCTGAAAAATCGGGTGTAAAGCACGAAAGTCCTCAAGCACTCGTCTTTAGTGGTGGAAAAGTGAAGTGGCATGCATCCCACTCAAGCATTACAAAAGAAGCGCTTGAACATAATCTGTAAAAGAAAGAAACGTCAGCAGCGGCTGACGTTTTTTTTATAAAAAAAGGTTTACTTGAACGAAAAGTATGCTATAATCTTACATACAATACTTTACCGCTTAAAAGCGTTTGGGTAATAAAGAAAATTTTCGTGACAATTCCGAAATCTTTGTTTATAATAAACCCTATCATGCAAGAATGAAAAAATAAAAAGCGAGAACAGGCAGAGGAAAGGATGACAAAAATGAGCAACAATGAACTAGAAAAATTGAGGCAGCAAGCAGATGAACTAAATCTTCAAATCTTAAAACTGATCAATGAAAGAGGAAACATTGTAAAAGAAATTGGAAAAGCGAAAGAAGCGCAAGGTGTCAACCGTTATGATCCTGTCAGAGAGCGCACAATGCTGAACCAAATTCTTGAAGAAAATGATGGACCATTTGAAAACTCAACCATTCAGCATATTTTCAAAGAGATTTTCAAAGCAGGTCTAGAGCTTCAAGAAGATGACCATAGCAAAGCACTTCTTGTTTCTCGTAAGAAAAAACCAGAAAACACAATCGTGAACATCAATGGGGAAGCGATCGGTGATGGAAAGCAGCGCTTCATCGTTGGACCATGTGCTGTTGAAAGCTACGAGCAAGTTGCAGAAGTAGCTGCAGCAGCGAAACAACAAGGGTTAAAACTACTACGCGGAGGCGCATTTAAACCTCGTACAAGTCCATACGATTTCCAAGGACTTGGTGTAGATGGTCTTAAGATTCTAAAGCGTGTAGCGGATGAATACGGTCTTGCTGTCATTAGTGAAATTGTTAATCCTGCTCATATTGAAGAAGCGATTGAGCATATTGATGTCATCCAAATTGGGGCACGTAACATGCAAAACTTCGAACTGTTAAAAGAAGCCGGTTCCGTGAAGAAACCAGTTCTTTTAAAACGCGGTCTTGCAGCGACTATTTCAGAATTCATCAATGCAGCTGAATACATCATCGCCCAAGGAAATGATCAAATCATCCTTTGCGAGCGCGGTATCCGCACATACGAAACAGCAACAAGAAATACGCTAGATATCTCAGCAGTGCCAATCTTGAAACAAGAGACACATTTACCAGTCTTCGTTGATGTGACGCATTCAACTGGACGTAGAGATCTTCTCCTTCCAACAGCAAAAGCAGCTCTTGCGATTGGAGCAGACGGTGTTATGGCAGAAGTACATCCAGATCCATCTGTTGCTCTATCTGATTCAGCGCAGCAAATGGACATTCCACAATTCGAAAAATGGTTAGATGCGTTAAGACCACTTGTCAACATTCACGCATAATCATAGATAGAAATAGCCGCCGGAAACTGCCCGGCGGTTTTTTTATGGAATAAATACGATGAAGTTTGGGAATGAAAGGAAGAAAGCACATTGCAAGTTCAAAAAGAGCTTGTTCACAATGTTTTCATTTTTAAAAATCGATAGAATCTGTTAAGATCATTGTCATAGCTGGCGTTCTCGATGGTTTTTTATGAAATATGATTCAAATTACAGGTAACAAGCTGTTTAAAGTTTGTTTAATTTAGTTATAAAAAGAAAGGGAACGTTTTCATATGACAAAAAAACGTGTATAATTTCATAAAAGAATGTCATTTTGATGTAGATTGAAAAATTATGTGTCTCTTTTCATCGTTTTAATGACAAATAGGATATTATTTTCCTCGTATCTGACATGTCTCTATCCAATTGGTGAATGCTATAGATATGAAGTGTATTTGAAGGAGTGATTTATGTGAATAATGTTACAATATATGATGTAGCAAGAGAAGCAAATGTAAGTATGGCAACGGTATCACGCGTAGTAAATGGTAATCCAAACGTAAAACCAACAACAAGAAAAAAGGTGCTTGAAGCGATTGATCGCCTTGGCTATCGTCCGAATGCAGTGGCACGAGGCCTAGCAAGTAAAAAAACAACGACAGTTGGGGTCATCATCCCTGATATTTCTAGTATCTTCTATTCGGAATTAGCACGCGGTATTGAAGATATCGCCACGATGTATAAATACAACATCATTTTGAGCAACTCAGATCAAAATACTGATAAAGAGCTTCATTTGTTAAATACGATGCTCGGTAAACAAGTAGACGGAATTGTCTTTATGGGCGGAAACATCACAGACGTGCATGTGGAAGAATTTAAGCGCTCTCCTGTACCGATTGTTCTTGCAGCATCTGTTGAAGAGCAAGCTCAAACACCATCTGTCAATATCAACTATGAGCAGGCCATTTATGATTCCGTTCAGCTGTTAGTTGAAAAAGGACATAAACGAATTGCGTTTGTTTCTGGTCCAATGTCAGAACCAATTAATTCCGTGAGAAAACTTGCAGGTTATAAGCGTGCGCTTGAAGAAGCGGGCATCGCGTTTGACGATGCACTCGTCGCTGAAGGCGATTACTCTTATGATTCTGGAATTGAAGCACTCGCTCATCTGCTCGAGCAGTCTGACAAGCCGACAGCTGTTATCGCAGCTACAGATGAAATGGCGCTAGGTGTCATTCACGGAGCACAAGACAGAGGGGTATCCATTCCTGAAGATTTAGAAGTGATTGGCTTCGATAACACAAGACTTTCTCTCATGGTGCGTCCTCAGCTGACAACAGTCGTTCAGCCGACATATGATATTGGTGCTGTTGCCATGAGACTGCTCACAAAGCTGATGAACAAAGAACAAGTGGACGATCAAATTGTTGAGCTTCCGCACAGAATTGAAGAAAGACAATCAACGAAATAAAACAAAAAAAGCAGGCTTACCTTATGAGGGAAAGCCTGCTTTTCTTATGCCTTTTTCTTTTCTCTTCTAACAGGCATGAGTGCTTTTTCTACTGTTTGAGCATTCTTTTCTGTGATTTCAGCTTTTCTTGGGATCGGTGGATATAAATCGTCAGGGTCTCTCCACGTAGGTGGAAGGGTAACAGGCGATTGCTTATTCCAGGCTTGAATCCAATCCCGAGGGAGTTCATCTGGCGGTGTAATGCCTTTCATCTCAAGCCAAATACGGCTCCACGCTCTTGGGACGACGCGCCAAATATCATATCCCCCTCCGCCAACAGCGATCCATTTGCCGTCACAATATTGATGCGCAAGTTCATGGGCAAGTCTAGGAATTTCCTCATATATTTTCATAGTGGCAGATAAATGAGTTAACGGATCATAGTAGTGTGCATCAGCTCCGTTTTGCGTCAAAATCACATCTGGTTTAAAAAAAGCAGCAATCTCAGTCACTGCTGTTCGGTATGCTTCGAGGAACGACTCATCTTCCGTAAATGCATCTAGCGGAATATTATAGGCGTAGCCATAGCCTTTATCGTGGCCTCTTTCCTGTACTTGTCCCGTTCCAGGGAACAAGTAGCGTCCTGTTTCATGAATGGAGACTGTACATACCTCTGGGTCGTCATAGAAGCTGAACTGGACACCATCGCCGTGATGAGCATCCGTATCAATATATAAAATTCTAGCGCCATATGTCTTTTGAATATATTGAATCGCCACAGAGCTGTCATTATAAATACAAAAGCCAGATGCACGCCCTTTGAACCCGTGGTGAAGCCCGCCGCCAAGATTGAGTGCATGCTGGGAATGACCGAGCATCACTTGATCAACTGCTGTTAACGTTCCGCCAACAAGGAGAGATGCCGCCTCATGCATGCCTGCGAACATCGGTGTATCCTCTGTGCCAAGACCGTAGCGTTCCCCCTCTGCTGTAGACAGCTTTCCTTCACTTGCCCGCTGCACGGCCTGGATATAATCTGCTGTATGGACGAGCTTTAATTCCTCCAGAGTAGCCATACGCGGTGCGACAATTTCATCCTCTGTTAACGCCTTCATTTTTTGAAGAAGATCATAAGTTAAGTAGACACGAAGCTGATTGAAGGGATGATCTTGGTTAAATTGGTACGTTTGAAAAGATGGTGAAAAAACAAAGGTCGCTTCCTTCATTTGATCGTCTGCTCCATAGGCCAGAGCACCTTATAGCCTTTTGCGCGAATCAGCTTCATCACATGATCTGCATGAATGGTTTGAAGGCGGAATACGAGCACTTTAGAAGCCTCATTGGCATGAGGATACACAAGCACACTCAGCAATTGAATATGCTGCTCCTTTAAAATGGCTGTAATGTCTGCGAGGCCTTCAGTCATCTGCTCCACTTCAACCTCTAAGTGCGATCCAGGCTGATCTGCACCTGTCAGTCTTACAAACGTACGAAGCAGATCTGTTTTTGTGATAATGCCTACAAGTTTGCCACGTCTCACCACCGGAAGACAGCCAATTCCGTGCTCAAAAAAGACACTTGATATCTCCTCAACGAAATCAAGCGGGTGAGCAGTGATCGTCTCTAATACCATGATCTCTTCGACTGGCCGCTGAATAAAGAGCTTTCTTTTCTCTGTCTCAAAAATACTTGGACTGGCATTTTTAATATCCCGATCTGTCACCATCCCAATGACAGATCCTTGATCAGATACGATCGGAATATGCCGGATGTGGTGTGCACTCATTTTTTGAATGGCTTCTTCAATCGTATCGGTTTTTCGCAGCGTGATCACATCACGCTCCATAATTTGTTCAATCATCATTGTTTACCAATCCCCTTTGCCAAAAAAACGAATTGAACGTTAATACATAAAGCGCTGATGGAAGCGAAGACGATCGAAACGCTCGATCGAATCAGGACTCACATGTTTCCCAATTCTGGCCATTAAACAATTGGCTGGATGTGAGCTAATCTCTGGCTCGTCTGTTGCAAACCAGACAAGACCGCCTGCGTTCATCATTTTCTCCATCATTTTGCGGTACTCCCAAACGTTTTTCTTTGTCCCCTTTAAATCCCAATGCCAGTAATATTCAGTTGTAATGATGATGTAATTCTCCATTTGCTCATCCATCATGCTCACATCAAGCAAATGCTTGCCAAGTGAGCATCCTCTAAATGGAGGAGCGACCTCAATTGCGCCAAGCTCAATTAAATTGTCCATTTTGCCCTCTGACCAGCGCTCAAGTGGATCAGGATACAAATACGTGACATAGCCTACGACAAGCTCATTCACTCTTGCAATGATAATACGTCCTTCTGGAAGATCTGCTATTTCAACAAGTGCTTGTTTCTGTTCCTCAGGCGTGCGAAATGCCGTTAGTCCTTCATGAAACGTATAGTTCGCAAGCGCTGATGCAGGTACCGGTCCTTCAATCAGGATGGAACCTGTTTCTCGCTCAATGGTTTTTGAATAATAAGTTTTAGGATGCTCCACGTATCCACCGCCCCTAATTCTAGTGAGTCGTCTCTATTCTATCTTAAATCTTGTAAGAATTAAAACGGTTTCATCAGAAGTTTTTTAAAAATTGAGAAAAAAAGTCATCTATACTATAATGGTCATTGTAAACGTATGCAAAGGGGGACTGTTTGATGAAATTGGAAACGCTACCATCAGTAAAAGGGGATTATCATTTAAATGATTATGAGCAGGCATACAAAGATTTTTCATGGGAGGAAGCTAGAAAAAACTTCTCCTGGTATGAAACAGGAAAAATAAATGCAGCCTATGAAGCGATTGACAGACATGCGGACTCGTTTCGTCAGAACAAGGTGGCGCTTCACTACAAAGATTCAGAGCGGGATGAAAAGTATACGTTCAGGGATATGAAAATCAACACAAACAAAGCGGGAAATCTATTCAAAGAAAAGGCACATGTGGAAAAAGGGGATCGCGTGTTTATCTTTATGCCAAGATCACCTGAGCTCTATTTTCTTCTGCTAGGCGCAGTGAAAATTGGGGCGATCGTTGGCCCGTTATTTGAGGCATTTATGGAAGGTGCCGTCAAAGACCGTTTAGAAAATAGTGAAGCAAAGGTGATCGTGACAACACCCGATCTACTTGAACGAATTCCATTTGCAGAGCTTCCAAAGCTTGAATCTGTCATCATTGTCGGCGGTGAAAATGAAGACGTCGATGGCGTTCGGACAATTCACTATGAAGAGGCGTTTGAGGAGGCAGCAAAGGAGCTTGAAATTGAATGGATGGATGAAAAAGACGGCTTCCTGCTTCATTACACATCAGGATCTACCGGTACGCCAAAGGGTGTGCTTCATGTCCATGGTGCAATGGTGCAGCAAGGCCAGACTGGTAAATGGGTGCTTGACTTGAAAGAAGATGACGTTTACTGGTGTACAGCTGATCCAGGCTGGGTTACAGGCACAGTGTACGGTATTTTTTCACCGTGGTTTAATGGGGCGACGAATGTGATTTTAGGCGGCCGGTTTAATCCTGATACGTGGTATGAAACCATTGAATCACTCGGTGTAACCGTTTGGTACAGTGCCCCGACAGCCTTTAGAATGCTCATGGGGGCAGGGGATGACCTCATTCAAAAATATGACCTCAGCTCGCTCCGTCATGTGCTAAGTGTGGGAGAGCCTCTTAATCCAGAAGTCATCCGCTGGGGAGATGCTGTTTTTGGCAAGCGAATTCACGACACTTGGTGGATGACAGAAACGGGTGCACAGCTGATTTGTAATTATCCATGCATGGACATCAAGCCGGGCTCGATGGGAAAACCAATTCCAGGCGTAGAAGCGGCGATTGTTGATAATGCAGGAAATGAACTTCCGCCATACCGGATGGGCAACCTTGCGATTAAAAAAGGCTGGCCTTCTATGATGCATACGATCTGGAACAATCCTGAAAAATATGAATCTTACTTTATGCCGGGAGATTGGTATGTTTCAGGAGATTCAGCTTATATGGACGAAGACGGATACTTTTGGTTCCAGGGACGTGTCGATGACGTCATCATGACGTCAGGAGAGCGGGTCGGTCCATTTGAGGTAGAAAGTAAACTGGTCGAACATCCAGCCATTGCAGAGGCTGGTGTCATTGGAAAGCCAGATCCGGTCCGCGGTGAGATTATTAAAGCATTTATTGCGCTCAGAAGCGGATATGAGCCGACAGATGAGCTGAAAGAAGAGATTCGTACGTTTGTGAAAAAAGGGCTCGCAGCACATGCGGCACCGCGAGAAATTGAGTTTAAAGACAAACTGCCAAAAACGAGAAGCGGAAAAATTATGAGACGTGTGCTAAAGGCGTGGGAGCTGAATTTACCTGCTGGCGACCTTTCGACAATGGAAGATTAATTTTTTCATCAGTTGACTTGATATCAAAAGTGTGTTAAAAATGACATTAGTTGAATATGAAAAGGTTTTGACTGAGATTCAGTAGAATGATCTTTCCCTGTTTAAGAGAGCTGACGGCTGGTGCAAGTCAGTACAAAGAGATATTCGAATTACCCTCACGAACCGCTTTTACGAAAAGGAGCATGCCCTGATTAGTGAAAGAACGGATCTGTCCGTTATCAGTGTAAGTGAAAAGACAAGATTTTTTGTCTTTTAAGCAGGGTGGTACCGCGATATATATCGTCCCTTCGTTCATTCGAAGGGGCGTTTTTTATGTTTCATTTTAAACAAAGGAGATTTGGATATGAGTCAATTGATGGAAGAGCTATCGTTTAGAGGATTAATTCAGCAGCAAACAGATGAAGAAGGTTTAACAAAATTATTAGCAGAAGAGAAAATCAAGCTATACTCCGGCTTTGATCCGACAGCTGACAGCTTACACATTGGTCATCTATTGCCAATTTTAACATTACGCAGATTCCAAGAAGCAGGTCATCACCCGATTGCTCTTGTTGGCGGTGCGACTGGACTCATTGGCGATCCTAGTTTCAAAAAAGCAGAACGTTCACTCAACCCAGCAGAAATCGTCGAACAGTGGTCAGATAAAATCAAAGGACAGCTGTCTCAATTTCTTGATTTTGAAGCAGGCGAGAACCCAGCCGTCATCGTGAATAACTACGACTGGATCAGCCAGATGAATGTCATCACGTTCCTTCGTGATATTGGAAAGAATTTCGGTGTAAACTTTATGCTGGCAAAAGATATCGTGAGCTCACGTATCGAAACAGGGATTTCTTACACAGAATTCAGCTACGTCATCCTGCAGTCTTTAGACTTCTTAAACCTTTACAGAAATGAAAATTGTAAGCTGCAAATCGGCGGAAGTGACCAGTGGGGAAATATCACATCTGGACTTGAGTTGATCCGTAAGTCTGAAGCAGAAGGGGCAAAAGCATTCGGTCTGACGATGCCGCTTGTCACAAAAGCAGACGGCACAAAGTTTGGTAAAACAGAAGGCGGCGCTATCTGGTTAGATAAAGAAAAAACGTCTCCATATGAGTTCTACCAATTCTGGATTAACACAGATGACCGTGATGTTGTGAAATACTTAAAATACTTTACGTTCTTATCAAAAGAAGAGATCGCATCGTATGAAGAAAAAGTGCAAACAGCACCTGAAAAGCGTGAAGCGCAGCGCCGTCTAGCAGAGGAAGTGACAACACTTGTACATGGCCGTGAGTCACTAGAACAGGCAGTCAACATCTCAAATGCACTATTTAAAGGCGAGATCAAATCTCTTACAGCTGAAGAAGTGAAAGTAGGCTTTAAGGATGTGCCATCAATGGAGAAAAGCAGCACAGAAGAATTAACACTAGTTGATATTCTTGTGGAATCAAAGCTGTCTCCATCAAAGCGTCAAGCACGTGAAGATATCACAAATGGTGCTGTCTCCATCAACGGAGAGAGACAAACAGATAAAGACTATGTACTCTCAGCTGACGACCGAATTGAAAACCAATTTACCGTTTTAAGAAGAGGGAAAAAGAAATACTTCCTTGTGACGTATAAATAAATCTTTATGAAACAGTAAACATCATAGAAAAGCACCTCAAATGTTCGTGTACATTGAGGTGCTTTTTTTATGTAGAAGTAGCTCATTGGTCTGCTTCTTGTTCAAGGAGTGAATCTTTGTTTGTATAAGCATGTTCTACCTTACAAGATTCATACCAATCTGCTTTCCCCTTTTTTTGAACACGCTGATGTGCTGTATGTGCTTTCCAATCTTTGATGGCTGCTAATGAATCCCAGTAAGAGACAGTGATCCCAACACCATGTTCATCTCGTACACTTTCAATTCCAAGAAACCCATCTAGATCTTTCGCTAATTCTTCCATTCTTTGAGCAGCCGCAGCGTATTCTTTCTGCTCAACTTTTGTTCGTTTTGATGTGAAAATCACGGCATAGTAGGGTGGAGCAGGGGTTTGCGTAAATAGCATCTAGTAGAACCTCCTTTTTCTATTGATATTATATATGAAAGAAAGAAGGTCTCGTAGTCTTTTTGTTTGAATTTAAAAAAGTCCAAGGTGCTTTTTGATTATTTATATTTCTGTAAAATCATCTCATAAACATTACCTTGTTCACTTTTCTGACATATTTTTCTTTTATAAAATAGAGTCGTATAAGATGAATAAGGGGGAATGAAAGTGATTTTTGTTAAGAAAAGGAGTTTGCAAATTCTCGTTGCACTTGCATTGGTGATTGGTTCAATGGCTTTTATCCAGCCGAAAGAGGTGAAGGCGGCTGAGCATAATCCGGTTGTGATGGTACATGGTATTGGTGGTGCCTCTTATAACTTTTATTCTATTAAAAGTTACTTGGTTGGACAAGGCTGGGATCGAAATCAATTATATGCTATCGATTTCATAGACAAAACAGGAAATAACCGCAACAATGGTCCGCGTCTATCCAGATTCGTCCAAGATGTGTTAGACAAAACGGGTGCCAAAAAAGTAGATATTGTGGCTCATAGTATGGGCGGGGCGAACACATTATACTATATTAAGAATCTTGATGGCGGAGATAAAATTGAAAACGTTGTCACGATTGGTGGAGCAAATGGACTCGTTTCAAACAGAGCATTACCTGGCACAGATCCAAATCAAAAAATTCTTTACACATCTGTCTATAGTTCAGCCGATCTCATCGTCGTCAACAGCCTCTCTCGTTTAATTGGCGCAAAAAACGTCCTGATTCACGGCGTTGGACATATCGGTCTATTAACCTCAAGCCAAGTCAAAGGCTATATTAAAGAAGGACTGAACGGCGGAGGACAGAATACGAATTAAAAAACGAAAAAAGACAGCGGTATATGCTGTCTTTTTTAATGTCAATTGGCATATGGCAGCTGTTAGATGAAAGAGATCTTGAAAAGGGAAGTATAACGATGACACAAAACAGATAAAGCATCGTATATAACCGAATAAAAACATGTACAAAACGTTCGCCATTCCGTACACTACATGTAGTGAATAAGAATCTTCGGAGGTGGGCGTTTGTGAAAACGAATCAAAAGGCTTTCGTCATTGTAGATGTACAAAAAGCGTTTGAGCATGAAAAATGGGGAGAACGCAATAACCTAGAGGCAGAGGGAAATATTAGCCGGCTATTGACGTTTTGGAGAGAGAAAGGCTGGAAAGTGATTCATATTCAGCATACGGCTGACAATCCGGAATCTGTCTTTCATCCGTCAAATGAAGGGCACCTTTTTAAAGATATTGCTAAACCGCTAGAGGAAGAAACGGTGATACAAAAGAAAGTCAACAGCAGCTTTATAGGTACAAGCCTAGAAGAACAACTAAGATCAAACCAGATTGACACGGTCGTCATCGCAGGATTAACAACCCCTCATTGCGTATCAACAACCACAAGAATGAGCGGAAATCTTGGTTTTGATACGTACCTGATCTCAGATGCAACAGCTGCCTTTGGATTAACAGATCAAAATGGTACATATTTTGACCCAGAAACGATCCACCGGCTCTCACTTGCAACCTTGCATGATGAATTTGCGACTGTTATGACAACAGAGCAGCTCATCGCAAAATGGACAAGTCAAGAATGAACGATTGAAAGCTCCTAGAAAGAAATCTAGGAGCTTTTTTCATGCTAATGATATGTGTCCAGCGATTGTTTTCGTTGTTTCTTACGTGAGTAAAAGAGATCAATCTCAATAAATAAAAAACTGACAAAGAATGATAAAATTAATACGCCGGAATCCCCTATCGATACATTCATTAAATTTAAGTAAAGGACATACTTGATAGAGAGATGTAAAACGATCCAAGAACTCACCCATTCTAAAGTATAAGTGAGCCATACCGGAAGTTTAAGAAGATAAGTCAGTCCTTTTCCTATGAATAGAAGGACAGGTGACCAAAAAACGACGATAACACTCACGAACAAAGAGAAAGAGATTAAAGAAAAAAATGAATCATACGTGATGGTTTCTCCAAAAAGAAAATTCACGCCTAAAACGGTGATGTATAGCAATACACTAGGAATCGCGATCACAAAGCAGATAGAAAAAAAGAGCAGGAAGATAAACAGACTTGCAGCAAATCTATTGGGCGGTTCATCTATGATTTGTTTTTTTCTTAAAAGAGAATAGGCGATCACTGATAAGATTAAAAGTAAGAATAGAATGATTGTGATACTAAACATGGAACTCCTCCATCTAAGTACTATAGAAGACCATACGACTGATACGTCATCTATCATTATTGTACCAATAGAAAAAAGGCATTTCAATGAGATATTTCCTATATTTGTATATAAAAATAGAGACAGGTTTGATTGAAGTAAGAATGGAGCAGGCAACCGGGGAAAATAAGTGTTGAAAATGGAAGATGACTTCAAATGATTTCATGTATAATTCAGAACATACAAAAAACCCTAGAAAACCTTGAACAATCAAGGGATCTAGGGTTTGTTTGCTCTCTCTTAGAGAAGTAATGAAATTAACGAGAGTAGAACTCAACGATAAGTTGTTCGCTGATTTCAGGCGCTAATTCAGAACGCTCTGGAAGACGAGTGAAAGTTCCTTCAAGCTTTTCAGCATCGAAAGAAAGGTATTCAGGAACGAAGTTGTTTACTTCAACTGATTCTTTCACTACTGCAAGGTTTTGAGATTTCTCACGAAGAGCAATCGTTTGACCTGGTTTCACAGAGAAAGATGGGATGTCTACACGGCTTCCATCAACAAGGATGTGACCATGGTTTACTAGCTGACGAGCTTGGCGGCGAGTACGAGCAAGGCCAAGACGGTATACTAGGTTGTCAAGGCGAGTTTCAAGAAGGATCATGAAGTTTTCACCTTGTTTACCAGGAAGTTTAGCAGCTCTGTCATATAGTGTACGGAATTGACGTTCGTTGACACCGTACATGTGACGAAGCTTTTGCTTCTCTTGTAATTGTAAACCGTATTCAGATAGTTTTTTGCGTTGTCCTGGACCATGTGGGCCTGGAGCGTAAGGGCGTTTTTCAAGTTCCTTACCTGTTCCGCTTAATGAAATGCCTAAACGGCGGGAAATCTTCCAACTTGGACCTGTATAGCGAGCCATAATGTGACTCCTCCTTATTGTTTTTATTTGTGAAAAATAAAAACCGTCTGTTCTTCCTCTTCTTCGTCATTATGTTTTCATGCATCCTCGCTCCAGCAGCAGGGAGTTACAAGATGCACCTTCATATAGAAGGAACAAAATGATACAAAAAAGCCGAACAAAAAGGCTGCCATATTTCACACAAACTCTATTATATGACGCTGGATAGGAGAAGTCAACCTATTTAGAGGCAAAGGTGACGTTCCCCATTATATAAAGAAACATAAAAAAGCAGACAATGTGCCTGCTTTTTCTGCATGATTACGCATCCGTAGAGACGGATAACGCCTGTTGAAGAATCTCTGTAAATTGAATAAGGTAGGTCTCATCTACTTCACTGAAGCGGTCTTTCACAGGACTGTCAATGTCGAGTACCCCAATGATCTGTCCATTGACCTTGAGCGGAATGACTATTTCAGATTGCGATGCGGCATCACACGCAATATGTCCAGGGAAAGCATGGACATCAGCGATACGCTGCACTTCACCTGTCGCAAACGCTGTACCGCAAACGCCTTTTCCAGAAGGGATGCGCACACATGCAGGCAGTCCGTTAAATGGACCAAGCACAAGCTCGCCGTCCTTTGCTAAATAAAACCCTGCCCAATTAACTTCAGGAAGTGAGTGATAGAGTAGCGCAGCTGCATTTGCCAAGTTGGCAATCAGATCAGGTTCACCATCTGTAATGGCTTCTACCTGTTTGACAAGCAATTGATAGTCTTTTGAAGGATCGCCAGACTGTTTTTCGACATGAAACATGAAAATCTCCTACTTTCTATCTTAAAAATACATAACTTGCGTTTCGCATGTGGGATTTGTCGAGCAATTGTAAAAGGAACTTCCGCCTTCATCTTGAAGTATGTACACATGAAGAGGGGTGAGCGGATGAAAACATCAACAACCGTGCAAACAAAAGATCGTATTATGGATGCTGCCATCAGACTTTTTAACCAAAAAGGATTTTCTGGAACCTCTGTCCGTGAGATTGCGAAGGAAGCGAATGTCAACGTTGCCCACATTTCTTATTACTTTCAAGGAAAAGGAGGGCTGCTTGAGCAGCTCGTATCCGATTTTTATGAAGGTTACATTCACATGATTGAATCACATCTTCATCACATGGAAACCCGTCACGCAAAAGAATGCTTACTACATGTGGTTTTTGATATTTTATCTTATCAGCACAAGCACCGTCAATTAACCCGTTTCGTTTATCGGGAGGTGACGATTGATTCGACACTCATCAGAGAAATCATGTCGACATATTTAACAAAAGAAAAGTATTTGTTTCAGCTCATCATTGAAAAAGGAAAAAGCACCCATGTTATTTGTGAGCAGCTTTCACTCGCATCCTTTATGATTCAGCTGAAATCACTTCTCATGATGCCATATTTACAGCCGCAATATTTAACAGAGGTGCTTTATTTGAACCCAAGTGAGCCGTATTTCTATCAAATGTACTTTAAGGAGCTGAGCCGCTCGCTTCATCATCTGTTAGAACCTAAAGAGCCGGCATTAGATTCTCAGCTGAACCTCATGATGTCCTCGAATTGATCATACGCATATCCGAGATCTTCCGCTTGATGGGCATCAGAGCCGAATATGAGCGGAATTTTTTTCTTTTTGGCAAGGTCAATCATCCATGGATCTAAATAGATACTTCTGGCATATGTTTTACGAAGACCTGATGTATTAAAATCTAAGGACATGCCTTTTTTTGCCGTTTCTTCAAGGCAAAGGGTGACCTTTTGACAAAGTTCAGGTGACATTTCATATGGAAAAAGCTGTTTGAATTTCTGGACAAGGGTGATATGACCGATTCTCTTTGGCTTATATTGGCCTAAAGATGATAGAATAGAAGAATGAATTTGGTCATAGTAGCTTTGGTAGACCTGTTCGATGCTGCCATAGAAGCTTATTAGCTGCTGGAAGGCATGCTCGTCAAAATCAAGGCAAATATAATCATCGCCAGCAGGAAGAAAGTGAACAGATAAAATGGCGTCGTCTAGCTCTGGACCGTAGCAGTCTAAAAAGGTTCTAGTTTCCTCTTCATACTCTTTGATAAAGTCAACCTCAAGCCCAGTTTTTACTATTAATTGTCCTTTGTATTCTTGTTTCAGCTGAGCCAGTTTCGTGATATATGCTTCAAGGTCTTGGAGCTTCATGGCACTATCCTGCTCAGGTGTTGGATCTTGAAACGATGGAGGCAGCGGGGCATGCTCGGTAAAGGTTATGGAATCAAATCCCTTTTTGATGGCTTTTTCAATATAAGAATGAAAAGAATCAAGCGAACCGTGCGGGCAAAACGGTGTATGTAGATGTGCATCTTGTTTCAGCATGTCGTCACCTCTTGTCGATATTTTGAAAAACGTGATGTTTATCAGCGAAAATAATGAAAAATCATGACCAAAAATGCTGGTTACATGGTATCATAATAACAATGAAAACGACAGCTTCCGCATACATAAAAGCAGGTCACATTGATACGTGTGATCAAATGATAGAAAGCGCACAAATACTTTCTTGAAAAAACATACATAAAACCGTGAATGGATGGTATTGGAAAACATACGATCCTGCTTATAAAAAACAAATGCAAAGCGGACACGAAAGGGTTCTCAGGTCTACTCGGGACACTTTTACCCTGACATCACTTAGATCACAACAAGGGGGCTCATTATGGAGTTTATCATCGGTTTAATTGTCATTTTGCTTGCTTTGTTTTCAGTCGGTTATTTCCTGCGAAAAAATATATATAAAGAGATTGACCGATTGGAAGCATGGAAAATTGAAATTTTAAACAGATCAATTGTAGAAGAAATTTCAAAAATCAAACATTTAAAAATGACCGGAGAAACAGAGCAATTTTTTGAAAGATGGCGTGCAGAGTGGGACGATATCGTCACAGCCCATCTTCCAAAGGTTGAGGAGCTATTATATGATGCAGAAGAGTATTCTGATAAATATCGATTCTCCAAAGCCAAGCAGGTTCTTACGCACATTGAGGACTTGCTGAGTGCTGCTGATTCGAACATTGAAGACATTTTAAAAGAGATTGCAGACCTTGTCACAAGCGAGGAGCAAAATCGCAAGGACATTGAAAAGGTCAAAGAACAATATCAAACAGTTCGAAAAAATCTGCTTGCGTACAGCCATTTATACGGCACCCTTTATGACAAAATGGAGCAGGACTTAGATGAGGCCTGGGAAGGGATCAAGCAGTACGAGGAAGAGACAGAAAACGGAAACTATATGAAAGCAAGAAAGATTTTGCTTGAGCAAGACCGCAGACTCGATCAGCTTCAGCTGTATATCAATGATGTACCGAAGCTCATTGCAGACTGCAAACAAACCGTACCAGGCCAGCTGACGAAGCTGAAAGACGGATATAAAGAAATGACAGACAAAGGCTACAAGCTCGAGCACATCCAGATCACTAAAGAGCTTGAGAACTTAAACAAACAGCTGAACCGTGCGGAAAAACTGCTGATTGATGAACTCAATCTGGATGAAGCATCAAGCATTCTCCAAATGATTGATGATGCAATTCAGACGCTGTATGATCAGCTTGAAGCGGAAGTAGAAGCAGGGCAGGAAATCAAAAGCAAAATGCCTGAGCTGACGGAAGCATTTGAAAAACTCGAGCAGGATCACACGCAAACAAAGGCAGAAACAGCTCTTGTAAAAGAAAGCTACAAACTGACAGTCGGAGAGCTTGATCAACAGAAGGCGTTCGAAAAACGCTTAGAAGAAATTGAAAAGCTCATGAAACAAATTCGAGAGAAGCTTGATCGTGATCATGTCGCATATTCATTATTAATGGATGAAATCAATCAGCTCGAAACCTTTATCGATGATGCAAAAGCATTGCATGATACGTTTAAAGATCACCTTCAATCATTAAGAAAAGAAGAGCTGCAAGCGAGAGAAACACTGGCTGAGCTCAAAACGATGCTGACAGATACAGTGCGTCAGCTGCAAAAAAGCAATATTCCAGGTGTACCTGCTGACATGAAAGAGCAGGCTGAAAAAGCGCAGGAGATGATTCAGCAAGTGCACGAGCAGCTTGAGAACCTGCCGCTCAACATGCCAGCCGTGAATGAGCAATTAAAAGAAGCCTCTGACACAGTGAGACATGTTGTGGATGAGACGGAAGAAATGCTCACTAAAGTGGATCAAATTGAACGAATCATTCAATACGGTAATCGTTTTAGAAGCCAAAATCATATTCTTTCTGAACAATTAAAAGAGGCAGAGCGAAGATTTTATGCATACGATTATAACGGTTCATTTGATGTAGCAGCAGCTGCTGTTGAAAAAGCATCACCTGGAGCCGTTCAGAAGCTATTAGCTCAGCAGGAAAAAGAATATCAGCATCAATAAAAAAAGCTGAAGTCCATTGATAGGACTTCAGCTTTTTTGTATTATGACGCCTGTTTTTGGCGTTCTTCTGAAGCAGAAGAAGTGAAAAGTGAGATCAGGAATCCAATGGCGACTCCAAGTATCGCAGGGACAAGCCAGCCAATGCCAAGGTCATAAAAAGGCAACACTGTTTGGAAGATGTCTTTTACTGGACCGATTGGAAGCTTTGCTGCTGCTAATCCGTCAAATAAGCTGACGCACCCTGTTAAAATTAACGAGAGGACATATACTGGTCTTCTATGTCCAAGCCATTTATCAGCAAGTGATAGAACTATGATCACAATTGCCAGAGGATAAATCGCTGTTAAGACTGGAACAGAGAAAGCAACGATATGAGCAAGTCCAAAGTTAGAAATGATGAAACTAAATAATGTAACAAGTGTCACGACCATTTTATAAGAAAGTTTAGGAAGTAACTTTGAGAAATACTCTCCGCATGATGTGACAAGACCGATACTTGTTGTTAAACAAGCGACTGTAATGGCAGCACCTAATACAATATTTCCAAGACTTCCGAAAAGGAACTGAGAAGACTGAGCTAAGATTTTGCTTCCATCTCCCACGAATCCAATGGCATGTGTACTAGAAGCACCTAGATACGCAAGTGACAGGTAAACGAAGGTTAATCCAGCAGCTGCAATCAAACCTGCTTTGATACAAGCAGAAGCCAGTGCCTTTTTACTTGTCACACCGCGTCCTTTAATCGCGTTGATGACAACAATTCCAAATACAATAGAAGCAAGAGCATCCATCGTTTTATAGCCCTCTAAAAATCCTTTGAAAAACGATCCGTTGCTATAAGATACATCTGGTGTACCAATCACGCCCATTGGCGTCAAAATGGCTTTGACAATGATAATAAAAATGATCGTAAATTTAATCGGTGTTAATATTTTCCCTACACGATCCACGATTTTCGTTGGATTTAAAGCAAGGTAATACGTAATACCGAAAAAGACGAGTGTAAATAAAAGAAGGGACAGCCAAGCTGGTACACTTGATAAAAATGGTAATGCGCCAATCTCATACGAAACTGTTCCTGTACGCGGAATAGCGAAAAGCGGCCCAATGGATAAATATAAAATGACGGTGAATGCTGTTCCAAACACTGGATGAGCCTTATCCGCAAGTCCTTTTGCATCACGTCCTGTTAAAGCGATCGCAATAATACCTAGTAGAGGTAAACCGACACCTGTTAATAAAAATCCGCCCATTGCTCTCCATACATTTGTTCCAGCATATTGCCCAAGCTCTGGTGGATAAATCATATTTCCGGCGCCGAAGAATAAAGCAAATAACATAAAACCTATAATAACCGTATCTTTCGTCGACAATGTTGCCTTCATTGAATATAAAGCCTCCAATATTATGTTGAAATATTCTGTTAATTAGTTGTTAAAACCGTTCTTCATTAACATTCACTAATTATAAAGGATGTACGCCTGATGTCAACATGTGTTTTCATACAAAAGTCATGAATTTTTCTATTTTAGTATATGAAGAACATAAAAAAACATCCCCTTCTCCTATGGAAAGGGATGTTTTTTGTTTTGATGCTTGATTAAGCAAGCTGTTTAGGTGGACTCGTGAATAAAGAAATAAGAAGTCCAATAATAGCTCCAAGAACGGCAGGGATTGCCCAGCCGATCCCAAGTTTA
Organism: Bacillus sp. G1(2015b); assembly: GCF_001482475.1. Lineage (NCBI taxonomy): Bacteria > Bacillati > Bacillota > Bacilli > Caryophanales > Bacillaceae > Bacillus > Bacillus sp. G1(2015b). The sequence continues at coordinate 42,473 of NZ_LKIC01000023.1, forward strand.
TATAAAGGAACAACAGCTTCTAAAAATTCAGGTAATCCGCCAAGAGGGATTTTCGCTGCCACGAGCCCATCAATCACAGCAAAGACACCTGTGAAAAGGAGTGAAGCGATATAAATGATTCGTCTTCCATTGATCCATCGATCAATAAAAGATAAGAGAATGATCACGATGGCTAACGGATAAATCGCAACAAGCACTGGAACAGAGAGCGAAATAATTTGTGCCAGTCCCAGGTTTGCTACAAATGTACTGAATAAAGATACAACTAAAACAACTGTACGATAAGAAAAGCGTGGAAATAGCGTAGAAAAATATTCCCCGCAGGATGAAACAAGTCCAATACTTGTGGTCAAACAAGCAAATAAAATCGCAGCCCCTAACACAATATTTCCAGCAGAACCAAATAAAAAGTTTGCCGCAAGCGAAAGGAGTTTTCCGCCATCATTTGCTCCGACCATACCTGTAGCCTCAGGACTTGATGCTCCGACATAAGCGAGTGATATGTACACAAGAGCTAGTCCAGCAGCTGCGACAAGCCCCGCTTTAATACAGGCTGCTGCAATCGATTTACGTTCTGTAATACCACGCTCTTTCACAGCCGTGACAACGACAATTCCGAAAACGATTGAAGCAAGAGCATCCATCGTTTTGTAGCCTTCTAAAAAGCCGGTAAACAGCGGGCTTCCTTCATAGGTTGGATGTGGACTGCCAATTCCACCCATTGGTGTTGCGATTGCTTTGATCACAATTAAAGCAATGACAGCGAGTAAAATTGGTGTTAAAATTTTACCGATTCGGTCAACAAGCTTCGATGGATTTAAAGCAAGAGCATAGGTAATGCCGAAAAAAGCAATTGAAAACAAGAATAATGGAATCCATGATTCAGACTGCGCTTCAGACAGAAACGGCGCCAGCCCAATCTCATAAGAAACCGTCCCAGTACGAGGGATTGCAAAGAAAGGTCCAATGGATAAATATAAAATGACGGTGAAAATGGTACCGAATGTAGGATGAGCTTTATCAGCAAGCCCTTTTGCACCTGTTCCTGTCAAGGCAACGGCAATGATGCCTAGCAGCGGAAGTCCCACGCCTGTCAGTAAAAATCCACCGATCGCAAGCCATACGTTTTCACCTGCGTACTGTCCAAGTACAGGAGGGAATATCATATTGCCTGCGCCAAAAAAGAGTGCAAACAACATTAAGCCGATGGCTAATGTGTCTGTTTGACTTAACTTATTTTTCATAAGGTTATCCCCCTATTATTTTATTTTTCCGCCATGTTTAAATATTCTGTTAATTTAGGAAAAAATATGACAATGGCACTATGCATGATATAGTGAATTGATGAGGTTGTCAATATACCGCTTTATATTGAAATAAAAGGAATTCAGATCATATTAGTTAAACGCAAGAGGATAAGGAGTTTCGCAATGATGTATCTTGATAATAGTGCAACCACAAAACCGTACCCTGAGGTTTTACAAGTATATCAGCAAGTGAGTGAGCGTTATTTTGGAAATCCATCTTCGCTTCATCAGCTCGGAATAGATGCAAGCCGGCTGTTAAATGAAACGAGAAAACAAATGCTTCACTACACGGGCTTAAAACAATATGAGATTATTTTTACTTCTGGTGCTACAGAAGCGAATAACATTGCCATTAAAGGAGCAGCACTTGCCAAAATGAATCGGGGCAAGCACATTGTGACGACAGCAATTGAGCATCCTTCTGTCATTGAATCGTTTGAACAGCTAAAGGCGTTATTTGGCTTTGACATCTCCTATATTCAAGTAAATGAGCAAGGCCATGCAGATATGACGCATTTAAAAGAAGTGCTTCGCCCTGATACAGTGCTTGTCAGCATGATGCACGTCAATAACGAAACGGGTGCCATCCAGCCGATTGAAGAAGCTGCTGGCATCATTCGTGAGCATACCGAAAACGCGCTTTTTCATGTCGACGGGGTGCAGGGAATGTGCAAAGTAGCACTTAATAAACAGCTGGATGTAGATCTTTTGACGATGTCAGGTCATAAAATTCATGGCTTAAAAGGCACAGGCGCACTCTTTTTAAAGAAAGATGTCATTCTCGCCCCTTTCATTACAGGCGGAGAGCAGGAATTAGGGCTTCGTTCAGGTACTGAAAACCCTGCTGGAGCTGTCAGCTTGGCAAAAGCCATGAAACAATCATATGAACAGCTTGACAAGCATCACGATGAGATGCTGAACTTAAAAACGCAGCTGCAAAAACAGCTTGGAGACATAGAAGGTATTGTGATGAACACACCGAGGGCGCAAAGTGCGCCGCACATTGTGAATTTTTCAGTGCCGGGTATTCAAATTGAAGTCCTCCTCCATATGCTTGAAAAAGAAGGCATATATGTTTCTACAACCTCTGCCTGCTCAGCCAAGAAAAAAGAGCCAAGCCGTGTACTGCTGGCGATGGGAAAATCAGAGGAAGTGGCCAAAAGCAGTATGAGAATCAGCTTGACGTATGGACAAGGACCAGAGCTTGCATCGCAAATCATCACATCGATCACACAAAGTGTGAAAAAATTAAAAGGAATGAGATAACAGCATGAAATATGATCATATTTTAGTCCGTTTTGGTGAGATCTCAACAAAAGGGAAGAATAGAAAGAAATTCATTGAAAAACTAAGACAGCACATTCGGTTCGTCTTAAAGGATTTTGAAGCATTGAAGTATGCTTCTGATAGAGACCGTATCACGATTATGCTGAACGGAGAAGACCCTGAACCGATTTCAGAACAGCTCAAAAGTGTATTTGGCATTCAGAGCTTTAGTCTTGCGGTTAAATGTGAGACAAATCTAGATGCGATTAAAGATGCGGCACTAACAGCGGTACAGGAAGTGTATGAACAAGGGAATACATTTAAAGTGTCAACGAAACGTTCTTATAAACAATTTGAACTTGATTCAAATGAAATGAATCGCGAAATTGGCGGACATGTTCTAAGAAATACGGAAAACTTAACAGTCAATGTGAAACAGCCAGATGTGCATTTACGCATCGAAATCAGAGAGCAAGCCACGTACATTACATTTAAAGATGTCAAAGGTGCAGGCGGCCTGCCGGTTGGTTCTAGCGGAAGAGCGATGCTCATGCTTTCAGGCGGCTTTGACAGCCCAGTTGCCGGCTATCAAGCAATGAAACGCGGAATTCAAATTGAAGCTGTGCATTTCTTTAGCCCTCCGTATACAAGTGAACGTGCGAAACAAAAGGTGATTGATCTTGCAGAATGCCTAGCAGCATATGGAGGCGAAGTGAAGCTTCATATCGTACCTTTTACAAAAATTCAAGAGCTGATCCACAAACAAGTACCTGAAAACTATACGATGACATCAACAAGAAGAATGATGCTGAAAATAGCTGACAAAATAAGAGAAAAGCGTGATGCCCTTGCGATTATTACTGGTGAAAGCCTTGGGCAAGTGGCAAGTCAGACACTTGAAAGCATGTATGCCATTAATCATGTGACTAATACACCAATCATCCGCCCGCTCATAGCTGTCGATAAAAATGACATTATTGATGAAGCAAGAAGAATTGGCACATACGATACAAGCATTCAGCCTTTCGAGGATTGCTGTACGATCTTTACGCCGCCGTCCCCTAAAACAAAACCAAAGCTTGAGAAGGTAGAACGCTACGAAAGCTTTGCTGATTTCGAGCCGATGCTGGACGAGGCAGTAGAGCAAATTGAAACGATTATTGTGACAAATGAAAAGAAAACGGCAGATGAATTCGCTGATTTATTCTAAAACGAAAATTTCATAATAATTACCATAAAATCAATCGCATGAAGTCATGTGTTTCTACACATTCTATATTCACAAGGAGGTGAGAACACATGGCTCAACAAAACAGACAAAGCAGTTCTAACCAATTACTAGTACCAGGCGCTGCACAAGCTATCGACCAAATGAAGTACGAAATCGCTTCTGAATTTGGTGTAAACCTTGGTGCAGAAACTACATCTCGCGCTAACGGATCAGTTGGTGGAGAAATCACTAAGCGTCTTGTATCTTACGCTCAACAACATATGGGTGGCGGATCTTTCTAAGACACACAATTTAAAAGCTATGGCTTATGAGCGGGATGATTCCCGCTCTTTTCTTTTTGTACATATAAATAGTTAGAATATTTTTAAAAAAGAAGACGGATTTAAAAAATTATGGCATAATACTAGGAGTAGGTCCTAATTCAAGCATTTTTCAGTTATGAGTGTTAGAATAGGTAAATTGAAACATGTTTCGTTTCATAAGAAAGAGGCTAAAAGGAGCTGTACCATGAAAAGAGAAGACTTAATTGCACCAGAACAATATAACTTAGTCAGTGAGATTGAAGCGTTCAGTCATGACAAGGAGAAAATGGCCCTGCACTGGCAGGACGGTAATGGGCACGAAGCGCATGTAACATATGCAGCATTAGTAGAAGAGGCAAATAAAATTGGACATGTTTTATTAAATGCAGGCTTCAAAAAAGGCGATAAAATCATTGTGATGGTGCCGCGCATGCTCGAGGCATACAGCATTTATTTAGCGATTTTGAAAACAGGAATGGTCGTGATTCCTTGTTCTGAAATGCTGCGTGCGAAAGATTTAGATTACCGAATTGAACACGCAGAAGCAAAGGGAGCGATCGTTTACTCTTCATTCATTCAATCGTTCGACGGAACTAAAAAGCCGAACGATTTTAAAACATTCTCAATCGGTGAAAACGATCATGGCTGGACAAACATTCTAGCGCAAAAGGAAGAGCAATCAAACGAACTTGAATTGGCAGATACAAAACGCACAGACATGGCGTTTTTATCCTATACATCAGGTACAACAGGGAACCCAAAAGGGGTTGTTCATACACACGGATGGGCGTATGCACATTTACGCACAGCTGCCAAAGCATGGCTCTCCATTAATGAAGGAGATAAAGTATGGGCGACAGCAGGACCAGGCTGGCAAAAATGGGTGTGGAGTCCCCTCTTATCTGTATTAGGAAGTGGAGCAGAAGGCTTTGTGTATGGAGGAAAATTCAATCCGAATACATACTTAGAGCTGCTTCAAAAAAATGAAATCAATGTCCTATGTTGTACACCGACAGAATATCGCTTTATGGCAAAAGTAGATGATTTGAGTCAGTACGCGCTGCCGAAGCTGCATAGTGCTGTTTCTGCGGGAGAACCGCTGAACCGTGAAGTCATTGATACATTCAAAAAGCATTTCGATATAGAAGTACGAGACGGCTATGGCCAAACTGAAAGCACACTGCTCGTAGGGGTGCTAAAAGGAATGGACATCAAGCCAGGCAGTATGGGAAAACCAACCCCTGGCAATGAAGTAGATATCATTGATGAGGACGGAAACGTCTGCGCACCTGGAGAAATTGGTGACATTGCGGTCCATCTCGAAACACCGGCTCTATTTAAGGAATACTATAAAGACGAAGAGCGTACAAAGGCGCAGCGCCGAGGAAATTACTTTATTACGGGTGACCGCGCGAAAAAAGACGAAGATGGGTACTTCTGGTTTGAAAGCCGCAGAGATGACATCATTGTCAGCTCAGGCTATACGATTGGACCGTTTGAAGTAGAGGATGCGCTGATCAAGCATCCAGCAGTGAAGGAATGTGCAGTTGTGGCGAGCCCAGATGAAATCAGAGGATCAATCGTGAAAGCATACGTCGTCCTTCGTGATGGAACTGCGCAAAGTGATGAACTGATCAAAGAGCTGCAAACACATGTGAAAAACACAACAGCACCATACAAATACCCAAGAGAAATCGAATTCATTGACGAACTGCCAAAAACACCGTCAGCGAAAATTCGCCGTGTAGAGCTGAGAGAAAGAGAGCTTGCACGAAAAAGTAAATAATGAAAAAATGAAAAGCGTTTGAATGGAAGCATCCAGCGCTTTTTTTGTACGGAAAATGAAATTCGTTGAAAGCAGGCAAGGTGCTTTATGTTAAAATATGTAGGAATTTCTGAAAAAGGAGAATGTTAGTAGATGTCGATTGCGATCATTCATGGAATTGTACTTGCCTTTGGTCTCATTTTACCTTTGGGCGCACAAAATGTATTTGTATTTCAACAAGGAGCGCTGCAGCCTCGATTATATCGAGCAATGCCTGTCGTCATCACGGCTGCTCTTTGTGACACACTTTTAATTGCTTTAGCTGTCATAGGTGTTTCTGTTGTGGTGTTTACCATTCCAGTACTGCAAATTGGTCTTTATATCATTGGTTTTTGTTTTTTAGTTTATATGGGATGGTCCGTATGGAACACAAGCTCATCATCAGGTAATCAAGAGAAGCAGAAATTAATGCCTGCAAGAAAACAAATTCTATTTGCTTGTTCCGTTTCTCTTTTAAATCCCCACGCGATTCTCGATACGATTGGTGTCATTGGGACAAATTCGCTGCAATATAGCGGCGCAGAAAAGCTGGCATTCACACTTGCCTGTATCATCGTGTCCTGGTTATGGTTTATTGGTCTCGCCCTTTTAGGGAAGATGTTAGGGAAGTTAGATACAAACGGCAAATGGATGAACCGTATCAATAAGGCTTCGGCGGTCATGATCTGGTTGGTTGCGTTATACATTGCATATCAATTGATTGTGTAAAGGTACAAGAAGCGTTTGGACGAAATGATCCAGCGCTTTTTTGTGTGTTGGAAGTACAATAACCCAATCCTGCATGAGCATAGTGCTCATGCTTTTTTGGGTCATTTTTTAAAAATCGTTTGATTTAATAGACGGAGAGCTTGTACGATATCATCCATTTGTTCTATATCTGAGGAAGATAGGCTATCTATTAGCATCCTTTCGATATGCTGGAAGGCTTCGTTCATACAGGCTCGGCCTTTGTCAGAAAGTATAATGACATGCTTTCGTTTGTCATTACGGTCTTCTTCTCTAGCAATGAATTGTTTTTCTTGCAGCTTTTTCAGTTCTCTGCTGACATTTGGAAGAGACATATGCTGGCAGTCTGCGATGTCACTAGGGGTAAGCGGTTCGCTGACCGCTAGCTGCTCTAAAATTAAATATTGTAAGGCTGTTAATTCTGGTGGTTTGACTTTGCTCATCAGATCATGTTTTAGCTCTGAAAAAGTAGAAGCAAATGCGACGAATTCCTTGAAGAAATGTGGATGTTGCATGATGATCACCTCCTATGTAACATATCAAATTTATTATCAAAAAACAATTATCATTTGACAACTAATCGATTGGGGTATATCCTTTTATTATCAAATGATAACTAAAGGAGAAAAAGATGAATGTACTCATTATTTATACTCACCCTCATCACAATAGTTTAAATGGTGCTTTTTTTAAAGAAATTGTTAGAGGCAGCGAAGAAAATCCAATCGTTCAAGAAGTGAAAATCATCGATTTATATCAAGAAAAATTTGATCCTGTACTTGTTTTTAATGAAGAGAAAAAGAGACGTGATATGCATAAAGATCCTGACATTCGCGAGTATCAGGATAAGATCATGTGGGCGGATAAAATCGTGTTCGTTTATCCCATTTGGTGGGGGCGGCCGCCAGCTATGCTGCTTGGCTTTATTGACCGCATGTTTGCTGCGAATTTCGCTTATCGTCAAACAGGCGGTCTGCTGCCAGAAGGATTATTAAAAGGGAAAAGTGCCGTTTGTGTATCGACAATGCAAGGACCAACCAACTACCCTTTGTTCTTTTTACAAAATGCGCACAAGATGTTAATGAAACGAGCTCTCTTGCAATATGTCGGAATCAAACCTGTGAAGTTCTTTGAGTTTGGGATGATGGAAAGTCCAAAAGGGAAGCATGACATCAAATTAAAACGCACATACAACTATTTCAGAAACATCAGCTCTTAATATATTTTGATAAGCCACTTTTCTTCTAATTTGATCCTGTTCTGTTTTAAAATGACATTGAGGCGGGGTCACTTATCCTCGTCATTTGAAAAGGGGGATATGGATGAAGAAAACATTGTTTAAAGATGCAGCACTCTTAACACTTGATCCATCTTTAGGTTTTCTTGAAAAGGGAGATTTATTAATTGAAGGGAAACACATTTTAGAAGTTGGACCTTCAATTGAAGTAAGTGATGCAGACATTGTTGATGCATCTGATATGGTCATTATGCCAGGTCTTGTAGATACACATCGGCATGTGTGGCAGTCTGTCATCCGGGGCATAGGGACAGATTGGTCTTTGCAGACATATTTAAGCAAAATCTATTATGGCAACTATGGAGCAATGAGACGCCCATCCGACGATCGAATCGCCAATTATTTAGGGGCATTAGAGGCTTTAGATGCAGGTGTGACCACGTTTTTAGATTGGACGATGATCAATTCAATGGATCATACAGAAGAGCTCATTGGAGGATTAAAAGATGCGGGTATACGAGCTGTTTTTGCTTTTGGTTCCTCTGGAGATGCTGAATATTGGGATAGAGAGAGTACGCTCACCAATATGGAGGACGCAGCACGTGTGAAAAAAGCGCATTTTCAATCATCAGATCAGCTTTTAACAATGGGACTTGCGATTCGTGGTCCAGAGTTTTCTTCATGGGAGACGTCGGTATTTGAAATTGAAACAGCTCGGTCTCTAGATGCTCTATGTAGTATGCACATCGGCTTTGGAAATTGGGGAGCGGAGGATCGATCGATTGAGCGGCTTCACAAAGCAGGGCTGCTCGGACCTGATTTGAACATGGTGCATATTAACGCAATCGATGCGGATCAAATGAAGATGCTGGCAGACAGCGGAAGCTCCATATCCATTACCCCTGAAATTGAAATGATGATGGGTCACGGTTATCCTGTTACAGGACTTGCGATTGAACAAGGCGTTCTTCCAACGCTCGGTGTAGACGTAGTGACAGCGACAGGAGGAGATTTGTTTGCTCAAATGAAATTCGGGCTTCAGGCAGAGCGCGCGATCCAAAATCAATCGTTGTTAATGGATGGGATCATGCCGGGACCTGAACTTGGGCTGTCAGCTCATCAAATGCTTGAGGCTGCGACGATCAATGGCGCTCGTGCATTACAGCTTGATCATAAAATTGGGTCGCTTACACCTGGGAAAGAAGCGGATTTTATTTTGATCGATCGGACAAGCATGAATCTTCTTCCGATGACAGATCCGGCTGGAGCGGTTGTCCAAACGGCACATCCTTCAAATGTTGATTCTGTTTATGTTGCTGGAAAAGCAGTGAAACAAAACGGAAAGCTAGTCGGTGTGAACCTAGAAGAGGTCAAACGAAAAGCTTATGCGGCAAGAGACCATATTTTATCACACAAGTTTGAATCAACACCTTCATAAATAAAATAACCCCATAGGCGTTGCCTATGGGGAATTGATTACAAGGAATCCTTAATGACCTTTTTATAATATTGGACAGATAGGAATCCGAAGATAGAATAGAGGACAGTGTAAATCGACATAACGATGAGCATTGGAGTCCACAATTCTCCGCCGAATAAAAACCAGCCTGATTGTACAGCAAAGTAGCTGTGCAGCAATCCGACGATGAGCGGAATCCCAAAGTTAAACAGCTGTTTAAGCCGGATGCCTTTTAATAGGTCCTTCTCAGTAAAACCAAGCTTACGCAAGATCGTATAGGAGCTTTGTTCCTCTTCACTTTCATTCATTTGTTTAAAGTATAAAATACAGCCAGATGTGACAAGGAAGCTAAGGCCTAAAAACCCGACCACAAACATCATCAGTCCTATTGTTTGTTTTTGCTGCTGAGCTGAAGCTAATTGAGACATGCTGTTGTCACTTAGTTTTAAAGATGTAAACACGCTATTTGCTTGTTCAAGATTTTTATCATCTTTTATATTGACTGAGATATATTGGCTATTTTCAAGCTGTAGCTTTGGATCTTTTTGTTGATCGAGCTGCTCAAAAACATCTTGACTCACGACGGCAACAGGTAGACCGCCAAAAGTGAAGTTGTAAGAAATGAGATAATCTTTCTTCATATCTATGACTTTCAAATCAAGCGGTTTCTTAATGAGAAGCTTCACATCGCCTGAGCTTTGAATCGGCATGACTTTCTTTAATAGATCACTGTAGCCGCTTAAAATAACTTCGTTGTTCTCCACATGAAAATTTGGTGCATTTTTCTCACTGATCACAGGCAGTGTCAATACGCCTGGATCATTCTTCATATTTTTCACCTCTGAATCCACTATTTTTTTCGCATCAAATTTCGCTTGAATCACTTTGAACTGCCTTTGATCATAAGCAATATGTTTGTCAGAAAGTGCACGAGTGAAGGTTGCTGCTTCTTTTTCTGAGCCCATGGCGAAATGAGCTGGAATCATCTGCTCAGCGGTTTTTTCTGCTGAGTAATAGGAAATGTAGCTAAGAGCCAGCAAACCGATGGCAAGTGCAGATACGGTTGTAATAATCGTTAAAAGCAGTGCATTTGATTTTAGCCGGAACATAATGGATGACAGAGATAATACTTCATGAATGGCGAGATAGCCATTTTTTCTTTTACGTACAATATTGGCAATGAAAGAAACAGAGCCTTTGTAAAAAAGAAAGGTACCGATGATAACAGAGGCTAGAATATAAATCATGGCTAAAAGTAACTCAAACATGGACGTATATGAGCCGGTAAAAAGCTTAGAAGAAATATAATAGCCTGAGCTGATCAAGACAATACCGAACACTCCAATGATGATTTCAAACACAGAGATCTTTTTCACACGCTGTTCTGTCGAAGACGTTGTTCTAAACAAAGATAAAATCGTTTGTTTATTAATAAAACGTCTATTTCTCAGCATAATCAATCCATAGATAATAAAAAAGACAATGAGTGTTTGCAGAAGGGCCATGCCCGAAAAATGCAGATTGGCGATGGCATTAACACCAGTCACTTTAAATAACACCATCAGCATCAGCTTTGAACCGATAAAGCCTGCAATGATGCCGATAGTCATGGCTGTCACGTATAGAATAAAGTTCTCTGCATTGAGCAGTCTGGAAATTTTTTGTTTCGTCATACCAATGAGCTGCAGGAGACCTATTTCTTTTCCTCTGCGCTTAATAAAAATGCTATTCGCATATAGCAGGAAAATACCGACGATGGCTATAAGCAGAACCGAAGCGGCTTTAATCGAAGCACCGCCTTTAATGGAGCCTTTTACATCATCAAGTGCTGGTGAGTATTGCAAGGTGACAAAGGAAAAATAGAGCGCCACACTAAACACGAGAGCAAACACATATAAATAGTAATTCTTCAAATTTTTCTTCAGGTTACGAAAGATGAGCTGATTAATGTTCATGCTTCACACCGCCTAAGACACCTTGCGTTTTCATAATATCCTCGAAAAACATTTTTCTTTCTAAAGCGCCTTTATTCAACTGTGTATAAATCTGTCCATCCTTGATAAAAATGACGCGGCTTGAATAGCTGGCTGCGACAGGATCATGTGTCACCATCACAATGGTCGCTTTTCGTTTGCGATTGAAATCTTGCAGTTTGTTGAGCAGGTCAGATGCCGATTTGGAATCAAGTGCCCCTGTAGGTTCATCAGCGAAAATAAGACTTGGTTCATGAATGAAGGCACGAACCGCCGATGTCCGCTGCTTTTGTCCGCCAGAGAGTTCGTTCGGGTATTTGTCTCTTAGTTCATAAATCCCCATGTCTTCTGCAAGCTGTTGAAAACGTTCAAAAGCTTCTTTTTTTGGCGTTTTGGAGATGGATAAAGGCAAAAGGATGTTTTCTTTGACTGTGAGTGTATCAAGTAAATTATAATCTTGAAAAACAAAGCCAAGCTGCTTTTTTCTAAATTCCGCAAGCTGCTGATCCTTCATTTGCGTCATCTCAGCATCTGCAATACGAATGGATCCGCTGGACACATGATCGATAGACGACAATACGTTCAGAAGGGTTGTTTTCCCCGAGCCTGATGGCCCCATGATACTGACAAATTCCCCGGCTTCAATGGTTAAATCAATACCACTCAGCACCTCTTGTTTGTTGAATTTATTTCCATAGCTTTTATAAATTTTGCGAGCTTCTAAAATGTTCATTTGCTGAACCCCTTTTTCTTTTAATTGATAACTCTAGTATAAAAAGAAGCCTGCCAGACGTCCTTCGATTTGGCGAACAAAACAGACGAGCATGTGACATTGTTGTCACATGCTTGTTTTTTAAACAAATTGTATGTAAACCAGTTTCTTATTAGGGTGAGTTTTCTTTCCCCATTTATTTTATCTGTTTTTCACTCTTATGTATCAATCTTCTCAGATTTTTCATGTCAGGATGCTGTTTTGAAGCTTTACATGGCCATTTTATTCATGTATGATATGCATATTAAATAAATGCATAGTAAATCTATGTATTGGAGGTAACTAAGAATGAAAGTGAGTAAAGAGCTTCTAAAGGGAAGTACAGCTACCCTTATTTTAAGCTTATTAAATGAAAGACCGATGTATGGATATGAAATGATTAAAGAATTAGAGACGAAATCGGAAGGGATTTTCAGCTTTAAAGAAGGAACAATCTATCCTATTTTGCACAATTTGGAGGGGAAAGAGTTCATTATCTCTTATTGGGGCGAAGGGAATGGCAACCGGAAAAGAAAGTATTACAAAATAAATGAACAAGGGAAAGCATTGATACAGGAAAAGAAAGAAGAATGGAACGTATTCAAACAAGCAGTTGATGGCGTTTTGAACGGAGAGAAAATCGCATGGGATTAGATAAAAAGTTCGAGAAGTATGTCAAAAGTGTATGTAAACGAATTAAAAATAAAGATGTTCATTCGAATATAAAGCTTGAGCTGATGGATCATCTATACACGCTAAAAGAGGAAGCAATGAATGCTGGGATGTCTGAAGAAGAGGCGGTAGAGCAAGCGTTGGACCAAATTGGTGATGCGGAAATTCTCGGAACGCAGCTTCACGAAACACATAAAGTCCAAATCGATTTTAAGATGATTCTTCTAGTGCTAGCCACTTGTTCTTGCGGGCTGCTTGTGATGTACTTTTTACAGTTTCATTCAGATTTTACAAATCTTCAAAACATGAACATTTTTTATAAAAGCCTTGCCTTTTATCTGGTAGGTTTAGCGCTTATGTTTGGTTTGTTTTCCTTCGATTATCGGCGCTTATTGAAATACTCTTGGTATTTATACATTGGGACACTCGGAATGCTGATTTTTTCGATGATGTTCGGGTCAAGAGTGAACGGTATTCTTTTTTTAAGAATACGTGATGTATCAATAAATTTGACTGAGATTATGCCTTTTCTTCTAGCTATTTCTTTAGCAGGGATCTTTCACAATTGGAATTGGGAAAATGCGTACAAAACTTGGCTTGGAGTAGGGATGATGGCTTTACCGATTATTTTAATCAGTACGATTGGTTTTCTTCCTGCGACCGTTATCTGTCTGGTCATGTGCTTAACCGTGATGTATGTGTCTAGCGCAAGTTATAAGCAAATCATTCTGCTGACGGCAACAGGCGTGTTATATCTAATGTTTGAAGTGTTTTCTCTTTTTCAAGCAGATAGACACCGTTCCTTTTTCAAAGTTCATGAATTCAGCTCAAACGGGCTTCAGATCACACCTTATGCTATGTCTGAGGTTCACACGGATTGGATGTTTACATATATCATTTATTCATTTGGCTGGTTGGCAGGGCTCATTGCGCTCCTGTTGTTTGTCATCTTTATTCACAGAGTATTTCGTACAGCAAAACGAGTGAAAATGGCTTATGGCAAAATGGTCATGACAGGTTTAGCGGCTGTGTTTGCAGCAAAATATCTGTTAAGCATTTTCACAAACTTTGGCTTGTTGCCATTATCTGGAGTGTCTATGCCTTTCATGAGCTATGGAGGTTCACATATTCTTCTAGAAATGATGGCTGTTGGGCTGATATTAAGTATTTATAGACGGAGACAGATGGGAGATGTTTTTCACCAAGAAGCGGGAAGTATTTCCTAAGTAAGCCACCTCAATCTCTTCGCGCAAGTTTTGACAGCCGCGAAGAGATTGCGATTGCTTTTTACATGCTCGCAATATGAACAAAATCATTCTTTTTCGGAAAGGTGAAGGTGAAGGTTGTACCTTGATCTATCGTGGAGTTGACCTCGATCGTGATATGAAGAGCGTCAGCTCCTTTTTTCGTTAAATAGAGCCCCATTCCTGTTGAGGCGGTGTCATTGTGATGTCTTGTCGAGGTAAAGCCTTTTTCAAAAATACGAGAGATGTCTCTTGGATCAATTCCTCTGCCTTGATCTGTGATTGTCAGCATGACTTGGTCATTTATTTGCTTGCTTTCAATGACAATATCGGAAGAATGGCTGTATTTGACTGCATTTGTGAGTACCTGTCTGAGCATAAAGGATAGCCATTTTATATCACTTAATACGGTACGTTCCTCCAGCGCCAGCTCAAAGCCGATTCCTTTTTGCATGCACCATGATTGGAGTGCTTTGATTTCCTTTGCGATGATGCTTTGCAGGTCCAGCTTTTCAATGAATAAATCATTTTCGATATGACGAACTCTGCTTTGGTGCAGCTGGGCATCAAGTAATAAATGTATTCTGAGCCACTCGTACGTCATATTTGATTTCAGCTGCTGATCTGTTAAGCGGTCAATCATTAAGCGCATCGCTGTAAGCGGTGTTTTGACCTCATGTATCCAAGAGAGCAATTCATCTTTTTCTTCTTCAAGAGCGATTTTCTGCTCTGCTGCCATCCGCCGGTAGCGTGCAATTTGCTCTGACGTCGCATCATGTATGAGCTGCTCAAATGGGGAAGAGGGGGTTAGCCGCATTTGATGTTCAATGTCATCATCCCATTCTTTCAACCTCTCATAATAAGCCGTTTCTTTTCGGTATCCAAAAAAGAGAAAGACAATCATGAGAAACGTAGATAATAGCACAATATAGAAAAGAGAAGCGATGGGAATGGTCGTATCCAAATAAGCAACAAATAGAATGAGGAGCTGCAAACTAAGAAAGAAAAGAATCCAGCTTCTTCGTTCTTTTAAAAATGCTTGCAGCATCATTGATCATCCTTTTCTTTTGCAAGATAGCCTTGACCCACTTTTGTCTCAATGAAGGCGCCAAGGGAGATCTCGTCTAGTTTTTTTCTGAGCCGGTTGACGTTTACAGTCAGTGTATTGTCACTGACAAATCGTTCATCCTCCCACAATGCTTGAATGAGTGATTCCCGGCTGACGATATGATTTTTATGCTGAATCAATTCCTTGAGAATAAATAACTCATTTTTTGTTAATTCAACCTCACCGTGATCATTTGTTACGGTGTTTTTTTCTAGGTCAATGGCAGCGCCGCACCACACCTTTAGGCTGGCCGGTTCTGCATTATAATCATGCACGCGGCGAAGAACAGCATTAATTTTGGCAATGAGCACGTCAAAGTGGAAGGGCTTTTGCACAAAATCATCGGCTCCGAGCTGCATCGACATGACCATATCAGCAGGGTGGTCTCTTGAGGAGAGGAAGATGATTGGAACATTTGAATGATGCCGAATCATCCGGCACCAGTGAAAGCCATCGTATTTTGGCAGCTGTATATCAATAATGACGAGATCAGGCTGGACAGATGTGAATTCCTGCAGCACCTGATGAAAATCTTGAATCCCATAAACATCATAGGACCAGTTGACTAGACGTTCTTTGATTTCTTGGAAGAGGGTTGTATCATCTTCAATTAGTAAAATCTTAAACAAAATCAGCACCACACTTTTTGTATTCGCTTGTTGTCATTGTAGCGGAAAAAGGACCATGCCGCTAGAAGTAGACAAGAAAAAAGCAAGGGAAGAGATCCCTTGCTTCAGCTTATTTACCTAAAAAGTGCTTTTTAAAGAATGAGAGTTGGTATTCAAGTGTGATCGGGTCATTAAAATAGAATTCTTCTGCATTGGCCTCATACACACGATGTTTTTTGACAGCTGGGATGGACTTGTAAATTTTACTGTTTTGATAGGAATTGTCCATTTCGCTGTTTTTACTAATGATCATATAATCTCCAGCAAATTCAGGAATGACCTCCTGTGAAACTGCATAGTAGCCGGCTTTTAATGCTTTTTCTTTCACTTTCTCAGGCATTTTCAGTTTCATTTCCTGGTAGAGGATTTCTGTTCCGCGGCCCCATGCATCTCCAAAGACGTAGAGCTCTTTTGTGCCACTTTCAAAGACAGAAACTGTTGCATCTTTACCGATTTTTGCTTTAATTTCTTTTCCAGCTTCATCTGCACGTTTTTTGAAATCTTTTACCCAAGCTTTGGCTTCTTTTTCTTTGTTTAATACTTTTCCAATTTCAATGTGCTGCTGAAGGTAATCGACTTTGTTATACGTAAACAAAACGGTTGGTGCGATTTTTTTGAGTTTTTCTACATTTTTAGTATTGCTTAAGCCAATGATGACATCAGGCTTTAGCTTCATAATTTTCTCTACATTGGCATCCGATACTTCTTCCACATTTTTTAATTCCTTTTGGAAGCGCGGATTCTTTTTTGACCAAGAGTCAACGCCAACGATGTTCACACCAAGTGACATGACACTACCTGCGTAAGAACCTAGAACAACAACACGTTTTGGATGCGCTGGCAGCTTCACAGGGCCATTTTCAGATTGATATGTAATTTTGTCTGATGATGTTGATTGATTTCCTTTATTTGAGGAAGAGCTGCTGCTATTGCCACATGCGCTCAATGCAAGTACAAAGATGAGCATCAGAGGGAACAATATTTTCTTCATGAATGTAGACTCCTTTGAAATCGGCACATAGCCGTATATTTGGTTGAATTAGTGATAATGATAATTATTATCACTCGGATATCATATCATAGGACTGTGGGCTGTTGTCAATGACATTTTGATAGCTGGTGATAAAAAATAAAGAAGAGATTTTTTATCAAAAAAAAGATCAAGGCAGCGTGTGTCCTGATCTTTTTTCTTATTTAAACCAGCCTTTTTCTTTTGAGCGGGTAATGGCCTCGATGCGGTTCTTCACTTCTAACTTATCTAAAATAATGGAAATGTAGTTCCGGACAGTGCCACTTTTAATGCTGAGTTCTTTTGCAATTTCTTTTGTGTTTTTACCGTCTGCGACGAGTTCAAGGACCGATTTCTCTCGCTCCGTTAAAGGATTTTCATCACTATATAAGTCTTCCATCAATTCAGGGGCATACACCTTTTTCCCTTTCATCACACTGCGAATCGCACTTGCCAGCTCCTCGCTTGGACTGTCTTTCAGCATATAGCCGCTGACGCCAGCTTTTAACGCTCTTTGGAAATAACCAGAGCGGGCAAAGGTCGTCAAAATGATGATTTTCACATCTGATCCTTTGAGCTCTTCCGCTGCATCAAGTCCGGATTTTCCCGGCATTTCAATATCCATTAAGCAAATATCAACAGCGTGTTTTTTGGCAAAATCGATGGCATCTTGACCATTCGTACCCTTTCCAACAACCGTCATATCATCTTCTAAATCGAGAAGTGAACCGAGTGCACCAAGCAGCATTTGCTGATCTTCTGCGATAAAGATGTTGATCATTTCATCCCCTCCTTTTCTTTTGCAGCTGAATCATTTGGAATGATCATAATGAGCTTTGTCCCATCCTTTGTCTCAATACGCAGGCGGCCATTTGCAAATTCCAATCTTTCTCTAATTCCTAAAAGACCGTGACCCTTCGTTTGAGAGGAAGGATAGTCGCCTTTAAATGTTCCGTCGTCCTCAACGGTGATGATCGCTTCCTTTGATTTTTGGTGAATGGTGATTTTACAAACCGTCGCGTCACTATGTTTGACGACATTCGTCACCGCCTCTTTGATGCACATACTCACAATGTTTTCGTTCAGGAGTGAGATGTGTTTCGGTGCTTCCTTTTCATCATAGATCAATTCAATTCCAGCTGCTTCGAGAATTTGCTCGATGTTCGACATTTCATCTTTAATTCGGATGCCTTTCATAGAGGAAACAATCTTTCGCACCTCATTGAGAGACGTTCTGGCTGTCTGCTGGACGCTTTTGAGTTCGGCACGAGCCTGTTCAGGGTCTTTATACACGAGTTTACGGGCAAGATCACTTTTTAAACCGATCAAAGAAAGCTTTTGTCCAAGGGTGTCATGCAGGTCGCGTGCAATGCGCTGCCTTTCTTCAAGTTTCACAAGATCAGCAATCCGTTCATTGGCATATTCTAATTTCTCCTCAAGCCGTTCACGTTCCTTCCTGCTTCGAATGCTGAGAGGAAGAAGAATGGCACTAATCAGGGTAATGACGACAAAAGGAATTTGTGTGAGGAACCAGCCCTTTTTTAAGATCAAACTAAAGTTCACTGCCACGGCGGCGCTCGCCAGATGGATATAGTACAAGATATAAAAGGGGACTTTTCGTTTGATATGTCCGTTAAAATAGGCGATGCAAAAAGCGAAATAAATATAGCTGTAGAGCATCACATAACCAGTTGAAATACCGATCAATAAAAGACCGAAGACATATAAAGACCAGCCTTTTGCGACAAACGCAAAACGATACACAGCGAAAAAGACGACGTTCAAAATAATGCCGATGACAATACCTAAAGTCGAAGGTGTCTTAAAGATAAAATAGAAGGGCAGGATGAAAAAAATGGCCCATATATAAGGGGAAATCCCATGCAATTTTTGAATTTTAAACTGTTTTTTCATCCGTGTGCCACCTTTTTTCGTTTTTCATTCTTTTTCCTTACTTTATCAAATTAAGCCTATTGGTGCATCCTGTAAATGACAACAAGCTCCTTCTCGTGTAAGAAAGAGCCTGCGCCGATTATGCATTTTTCTTCAGAATGTCTCCTTTGATAACAGGGACGTTCATCTTCTTAGATTGCCTTGCCTCTTTGAAGGTAACGAATGCTTTCGTTTCTTCATCCCACAATCTAAATTTCATGGATTCAATACTTGTTTTTAATGTAATGGTTGGGACATTTTGCAACGGTTCACTTTGCTCATGAGCATGCTCTAAATGATAATTCGGTACTCTTGGGCTTAAATGATGAACATGATGGTAACCGATATTACCTGTTAACCATTGAAGAAGCTTTGGTAATTTGTAAAAAGAGCTTCCTTCAACAGCTGCCTGCACATAGTTCCAATGTTCATCTGCTTCAAAGTAAGAATCCTCAAACGTATGCTGTACATAAAACAACCATACACCGATAGATCCTGAGATTAGGAAGATCGGACCTTGGACAAGCAGGAATTCCTGCCAGCCAAAAAGAAGACATGTTGCGGCTGCTAACGCAATGATGCTCACGTTTGTGAAATACGTGTTCCAACGCTCTTTTTTACGAGCATTTTTGACGTTGAAACGGTTTTTTAAGAGAAAGACAAAGATCGGTCCTAAAATAAACATCACAAAAGGGTTACGATAAAATCTGTAGCGAAATTTCGTCCATGCTGATGCTTCTTGATATTCTTTGACTGTTAGGAGCCAAATGTCACCAGTACCTCGTTTGTCTAAATTACTGCTTGTGGCATGGTGAATTGAATGATCTCGTTGCCATTGAAGATAAGGGAAAAGGGTGAGTACGCCCGTTAAAAAACCGAACAGGTGATTTAGCGGCTTCTGTTTAAAAAAGGATTGATGGCAGCAGTCGTGAAAAATAATAAAGACACGTACTAAAAACCCAGCTGCAATAACCGCAAAGAAGAGGGTTAAAAGGTAGGAGATATTCAGGCTATAATAGGCAAGAAACCAAAGCCCTAAAAATGGAATGAATGTATTAAAGAGTTGAATGATACTTTTTTTCGAATCAGCACCAGAGAATTGACCCACTTGTTTTCTTAAAGTAGCTTGCTGCTGTGTGTTTGTTGAAGTCGTCATGAACGTTCAAGTCCTTTCCGTTTCTTTCTACTTCAAAGTATAGAAGGAAAGGTGTCATGCTCATAGTAGCACCCATCATGTATTCAATATGACATTTGTCATGTTTGTCATCAAAAAGGCTAATGGGATCAACGTTTGTGCGCTTATTACGTCATCAATAAAAAAGTAAAGGCGCTGGGCCTTTACTTTTTATGAACGTGCTTCATGTACTTTTAACTGCTTGCCTTTAATGGTTGTGTGGCGCATGGCATTCAGCACAAGAGGACCTTTGCCGTTTAAAATATCTACATATGTTTTCGTGTCTTGAATTGTAATAATCCCAATGTCATCGAACGCAACGCCATCTATTTTGGCAATGGTCCCAACGAAATCAACAGCTCGCAGCTTCTTTTTCTTTCCGCCGTTAAAATAAAGTTTCATAATATCCTTCTCAACGCCGGCCTGTTTATTTTCCTTTTGAATAGGCGTTTCAATCTTTTCTTCAAAGCTTTCTACATGCTTTTCTGCTTCTTCCTTCGTTGGATAAGGCTGAGTTTGAAAATCTATGCCGGCATCCTGCTTTAATTCATCAATAAGCGGCTTAGCATTCTTTGTCATAAACGCAATCGTTTTTCCGCTTTTTCCTGCTCTGCCTGTTCTACCAGTTCGGTGAATATAGCGCTCTTTTTCATAAGGAAGATCATAATGAATGACATGTGTCATATCACTGACATCAATTCCCCGGGCTGCTATATCTGTTGCGATCAGGTAACGGAATTCACCTTTTTTAAATTCATCCATCACATCAAAGCGGTCTTCCTGTCTCATGCCGCCGTGAATTTTGTCACAGGGTACATCCCATTCATCCAGCTTCATCGTGAGTTCATTCACCCGGTCTTGTGTATTACAGAAAATAATGCAGCTATCTGGATTTTCAATGACGATCGTACGCTGAAGAAGGGAGAATTTCGATTCCTCTTCTGTTTCAATCACGGTGTGGGTAATTTGCTGTACAGACGTTTCTTCACGTGCGATCTCAATGATTTTCGGTGATTGTAAAAACTGTTCACTCAATTTCTTCATATCATCAGACATTGTCGCTGAAAATAGCATCGACATGCGCTTTGGCGGCAGATACTGAATAATAGAAGAGACCTGATCGATAAATCCCATGTTCAGCATTTCATCCGCTTCATCTAACACGAAAAATTTGAGATTTTCTAAAGAAAGGGTGCCTTTCTCAAGGTGATCCAAAATGCGGCCTGGTGTCCCGCACACAATATGATTTTTCTGTGAAAGTTCTACTTTCTGCGCTTGAAAAGAGGCTTTTCCAAAAATGGCTGCGGCTTTGATTCGTTTGAATCGTCCAAGGCTTGTGAGGTCTTGTTTGACCTGCATGGCGAGTTCTCGTGTCGGAACGAGGATAAGGGCTTGAGGTTTATTTTCAGCCCAATCAACCATTTCACAAATCGGAAGACCATATGCTGCAGTCTTGCCGCTGCCAGTCTGAGATTTGACGATTAAATCCTGCTTTGAAAAAGCAACGGATAATGTTTCGTGCTGAACGGGTGTAGGTGTATGGAAGTGAAGCGCTTCTAACGCTTGTTTCAATTCATCACTTAATGGATATTGATCAAAATGTTGTAATGTCATCGTGTTCTCCTTTTCGTACATTCATACTTGTGACATCATACCATAACCATGACCGTGAATGAAAAGACATAAAAAAAAGCCCCATAAAGGAGCTTTAAACCCTCAATAATCTGAAAGATTAAAGGAATCTGCGTTTTACTTTTTGCCAGTAAGAGTTGTCTTTTAATTTCACCGTTTTAATCACTTTTCCTGAAAGGCCAATGTCAATTTGTTTGACGTGTTTTGTACCGAGTGCTTCGTTATCAAGCCCAATAATTGGATGATCGTTTCCATCCTGCACCACTTTCAGCGTCAGCTTGCGGTCACTGCTTAAGATGAAAGGAGCGCCTAATGTACGGTACGAGTTGTTATTCAGCGATGCAAGCTCTGTGACTTGCATACAAGGAAGCATCGGATCAACCACTGCGCCACTCACGGATTTATTGTAAGCCGTTGAACCAGTCGGAGTGGAAATAATCATGCCGTCGCCTCTAAAAGTTTCAAAGTGGAAATCATCTATATACACATCGATCACAAATGTTTTAATAATGCTGGAGCGGATCGACAGTTCATTTAAGCAATGGAACTGATTTGTACTGTCAACGCTTACATCGATAATCGGATATTTTCTCACTTCAAGCTGTTCAGTGTTCATGGCATCAATCATTTTATCAAAATGCTCTAACGAGAAATCACAGTATAGATGCGTATTCTCTGATTTTGATACCCCTACATACAAGCAGTCATCCCGGAAGTTCGTTTTGCGGACTGCTTGAAGAAATGTGCCATCCCCACCAATTGAAGCAATAATATGGGCATCCTCTGCACGCTTGACGACGTGAAAGCCTTGATCGGTAGCGAGCTTCTCGAGAGAAGAAATGTGTCCATCCAATTCATGATCTTTTTTGTAAAAGAAAAATACATTGCGTCGATTGTCTGTCATTGACGTTCTCCCCTTTGCTGTCAAAAATAATTTCCAATAATAAAGGGCTTACATGAAAACCCTTGCTCACATTTTACACTTTTTTCATATGAAAGTAAAAACATTAGAGAGAACATCTAATGATCAGATTTGCATGATGAGAAATGAGTCGATGTGAGTGATTCGAAATGGCTGAATCCTGAGCATAATTGAATAGCCGTTTTCTCATGGAAGAATGGTTTAGGTGTTTCGTTGCGGTGAAGATCTAGCCTATTAGGTGCAGGGAGAGGATAAAAAAGCCAATTTTTCGTCATGCGCTTGTCTACGTAGACGATGTAAAGTTGATCGTTATTTAAGAGAGGTGCTATCATATGCCTACATGAAATGTAAAAAAACCACAATTCCTGTGAAACATTTCATGTGGGCATTCGTATGAATGAAGTGAGATCAAAAGGAGGAGAAAAAGATGAATGCGAAAAGATGGGTAGCGCTAATTATTGCACTTGGTGTTTTCGGATTTTCAATTGTGATTAGTGTCACGATGGCCTTGTTCGATAGCTTCAATGACAATAAAATGAGCTATCAATTCGGGGATGAAATAGAAGAGAATGTACTAGAGAATGGCAGCGGTGCAGGCAAGATTGCTGTTCTTGAGATTAATGGAACCATTCAAGATAATGGCGGCGCCTCGAGCCTATTAGGCGGAGAAGGGTATGATCATCGTGCATTCCTCAAGGAACTAGATAAAGCGAAAGAGGATGCTTCGGTAAAAGGCGTACTGCTGCGCGTTAACTCTCCTGGCGGCGGTGTCTATGAAAGTGCTGAAATACATAAAAAATTAGAAGAAGTGAAAAAAGCGAAGAAGCCGATTTACGTATCTATGGGCTCAATGGCAGCTTCTGGCGGCTACTACGTGTCAACTCCAGCGAAGAAAATCTTTGCTTCACCTGAAACATTAACAGGATCACTAGGTGTTATTATGCAGAGCTTGAATTATTCAAAGCTGGCAGATAATTTGGGGATTAAATATGAAACAATTAAGAGCGGGAAGTTCAAAGACATCATGTCTCCTAACCGTGATATGACAAAAGATGAGCGTAATATCATGCAAAGCATGGTCGATAACTCTTACGAAGGATTTGTCAAAGTGATCTCTGAAGGACGAGGCATGTCAAAACAGGAAGTCAAGAAAATTGCTGACGGCCGAGTATATGACGGGACACAGGCAAAATCGAACGGATTAGTCGATGAGCTTGGGTATTATGAAGATGCATTAAAAGCGATGAAGAAAAATGAAAAAGGCTTAAAAGGAGCAACAGTGGTCAGCTATTCTCAAAGCTTTGGCTGGAACTCACTCTTTAACATGAGTGCAAGCAAGCTCTTTAAAAGCGAAATCGATTTTCTGAATTTAAAAGAAACACTGGCTGGCTCAAATGGTTCTAAACCGATGTATCTCTATTCAAAATAAAGGAGGGATCATAGATGGATTCTACATTCGATGAAGTAAGCGAAAGCCGCAGCCAAGAGGAAGAATCGAAGCCGGCCTTTGTGAAGCGCGCTTCAATTGAAGCACAGGCGTTTGCAGGTTTTTGGATTAGATTTTGGGCATTTATTCTTGATTGGCTCGTCGTCTGGGGTGTCAACCATTTGACGGTTTCTCCAATCTTTAGTCTGTTTGGCTGGTCCAAAGGAGGGGGATGGTTTTCTCCATTTTCCGTCACAACGACAATTGTATTCCTCCTTTATTTCGCCATCATGACGAAAATCTTTCAGCAAACACTCGGCAAGATGGTGTTTGGGATTAAAGTGGTCTCACTTCAGCCTGAGAAGAAGCTGGCATGGGATGTTATTTTCTTTAGAGAGATTGTGGGACGTTACATTAATACGATCTTTGTTCTCTATGCAATCGTTGGGTTCTCGCCGAAAAAGCAAGGGGTTCATGATTACTTTGCTGATACGGTGGTCGTCCATGAACATTTATATGAAAAAACAGAATCAAACGTATAATCAGAGGAGTTTGGCCGCGTACTGGTCAAACTCTTTTTTTGTTGATTGGGTATAAAATCCAGAATGAGAGCCATAATCGTAGGGGAAGCATCATTTGTTATGGAGGAAGTGAGCACAGTGCTTTACGTTTGGATCGCAGCGTTGTTGTTTCTTGTGATCTTGTTGATTTTCATGAAAGTAACCATTTCGCTGGACTATTCGCATACAAACGACAATGACCATATTGCACTGAAGGTCATCACCTTATATGGATTGGTCAGACTCAAAAAAGAGATTCCGATGGTGAGGGTCAATCCAGAAGACCAAACGATTGATATTCGTGAAAAGAAAATGGAAAGCGCCAAAACCCCTGATCACGAAAAAGAATCGATGCATAAAAAAGTAGGAAAACGTGATATGAAGCAAATCCTTCATCAAATGGAGCGCATCACAAAAGAGATTGTCGATTTAAATCGGATCATGCGCAAGTTCTTCATTCACATAAGGGTTGTCTCATTTCACTGGTCGACATGGATCGGCTTTCATGACGCCGCTTTAACAGGTGTAGCAGCTGGCGGTGTGTGGTCAGTTAAAGGAGTACTGCTTGCCTTTATGCAGGAGCATCTCACCTTTAAGCATAAACCAGTATATGAAGTCATTCCGGCCTTTCAGCACAACGTGTCACAGACTCAGTTTACATGTATAGCTTATTTTCGTATTGGACATGCTATGCTTGCAGCCATTCGTTTACTTGTCCATTGGTTAAAAGGGAGAAAGGCGAGAAAAAGTGCCTCTCTTCAAGCAACGAAGAATGAATCATCTGTTTAAGGAGGAACCCGAAAATGGCAGATCATCCAATCCAAGGTCTCATGAAGACAGCGATGGAAAACTTAAAAGAAATGATAGATGTGAATACAATCATCGGCGATCCAGTCGAAACCCCTGACGGCAGTGTCATTCTCACTGTGTCAAAAGTTGGTTTTGGATTTGCAGCCGGCGGCAGTGAATTTAACGGGAACCAAAAGAAGGAAAAGCGTTCTGATGATCAAGAACGAAAAGAACCGAGACTCCCATTTGGCGGCGGAAGCGGCGGCGGGGTGTCAATTACACCAATTGCCTTCTTAATTGTAGGAACAAACGGAGTTCGAATGCTTCATTTGGATGAACACACACATCTGCTCGATAAAATATTGGATTCTGCTCCTCAAGCAATTGAACGTCTTCAGCACATGTTTAAGAAGGATGAGCGGGAGCACCGTCACAAAGAACGAAAACTAGATGACATAGACCTTTAAAAAGTTAGCTGCGCTGCAGTTAACTTTTTTTCAAAATGGACGATTAGGCTTTGCAGTTTTTTGCTTTCTCTACTATGATAGAACCATACATTTGAAAAGGGAGGAATTGTTTTGGCATCGATCACATTTAAAGGAAGTCCTGTCACGCTTGTAGGAAATGAAGTAAAAGTAGGCGAGCAGGCTCCTGATTTTACGGTTTTAACGAACTCACTTGGAGAAGTTTCACTTTCTGATTTAGCAGGAAAAGTGACGATCATCTCAGTGATTCCTTCTATTGATACAGGTGTGTGTGACGCACAAACAAGACGTTTCAATGAAGAGGCAGCCGGTTTAGGTCCGGTCAATATTTATACGATTAGTGCAGACCTTCCATTTGCACAAGCACGCTGGTGCGGAGCAAACGGAATTGAAAATGTCGAAACATTATCTGATCACAGAGATATGTCATTTGGTGAAGCATTCGGAGTGTATATGAAAGAATTGCGTTTATTGGCGCGCGCAGTCTTTGTATTAGACCCTAACGGAAAAGTGGTTTACACTGAATACGTAAGTGAAGCAACGAATCACCCAAATTATGAAAAAGCCATTGAAGCTGCAAAATCACTGTTATAAAAGCAGCATCGACAAGAGCTCCGGCTTCAACCTGGGGCTCTTTTCAATGAGAACATATAGCTTTTAACAAAGCGAGGAGAGAAAAGCATTGCAGAAAGATCAAGTAAGTACTATTTTTGAACTGCTCGATACAGCTTCTATTCGATTGAAAAAGGAACAGAGCATTTCCTATATTGAGGCATTGGCGGAAGCAGGAGAAGCCTTTTTCCAAGCAAATGATCGAAACGGTTTATTAAAGGATTTAATAGAGAAAGCAGATTTTGCTTCTTATGATCATGAGCAGATTCGTAAAGCGTTTCAGCTCGCCGTATTGAAAGGTCAAAAGGATATTTCTCATCCAAATCGCCAGATGACGCCAGATACGATTGGACTGTTTGTCAGCTATTTGGTGAATAAATTTTTAGAAGGTCAAAAAGAGCTTGTTGTCTTTGATCCAGCAGCGGGAACAGGAAACTTACTGCTCGCGGTCTTAAACAATCTTACGGCAGAAACTAAGCGCGGCTTTGCGTCTGAAATTGATGATGTGCTCATTAAAATTGCTTGGGCCCAGGCGAATTTAGAGGAGAAAGAAGTCGAACTTTTCCATCAGGACAGTCTTGAACCGCTTCTGATCTCACCGGCAGATGTCACTGTATGCAGCCTGCCAGTCGGCTATTATCCAAATGATGAACGTGCAGCAGACTTTGAATTAAAGGCAAAAGAAGGACATGCCTTTGCCCATTATTTATTCATTGAACAAAGCCTCCGCTACACAAAAGAAGGCGGCTTCTTATTCTTCATCATTCCAAACGACTTGTTTGAAGGAAAAGAGAGCGTACAATTAAAGGATTTCATTAAAGACCATGCGTATATGAATGCGTTAATTCAGCTGCCAGTGTCCATGTTTAAGGATAAAAAACACGCCAAAAGCTTATTTGTGATGCAAAAGAAAAAAGAAGGGCTGGAAGCACCAAAACGAATGCTGTTTGCCAATCTTCCATCTTTCTCACAAAAGGAAGCAATGGTCGGTGTGATGCGAAAACTAGACCAGTGGTTTATAGAAGAAAAAGAAACGAAAGAATAGCCAGATTTATTTCTGGCTATTTTACTATTCAGAAAATAATGACTTATTGATGTAAGCGATAACAGTTTGAAGGTGCACTTGAAATGCAAAGTTTTCAATGTTTAAATGAAAAAGTCAGATATTTTTCGGACTTATCGTTAAACTATAAAAGACCCGTCAAACAGGTTGAATATAGCACCGGAAAAAACGTGAAACCTTATATAACAACTGAGTAAAAGGAGCGACAGTAATGTCCAAAATTATTGCAATCAACGCAGGAAGCTCATCTCTTAAATTCCAATTGTTCGACATGCCAGAAGAAACCGTTTTAACAAAAGGGCTTGTTGAAAGAATCGGAATGGACAACAGTATCTTCACGATTTCTGTAGATGGAGAAAAGAAAACAGAAGTGACAGATATTCCAGATCACGCAGTAGCGGTCAAAATGCTGCTTGAAAAACTAACTGAATTTCACATCATCAAAGACTTTAATGAAATTGATGGCGTAGGACACCGTGTTGTTCACGGCGGAGAGAAATTCAGCGATTCTGTACTTTTAACTGATGAAGTGATTAACGACATTGATCAGCTTTCAGAGCTTGCACCACTTCACAACCCTGCAAACGTTGTAGGAATCAAAGCATTCAAACAAATTCTGCCTGACGTACCAGCGATTGCTGTGTTCGATACAGCGTTCCACCAAACTATGCCAGAGCAGTCTTACCTATACAGCCTTCCGTACGACTACTACAAAAACTTTGGTATTCGTAAATACGGATTCCACGGGACAAGCCACAAGTTCGTTACAGAGCGTGCAGCAGAGCTATTAGGCCGTCCACTAGAAGAGCTTCGTTTGATTTCTTGCCACCTTGGAAATGGTGCGAGTATCGCAGCAGTTGAAGGTGGAAAATCAATCGATACATCTATGGGCTTTACACCACTTGCTGGTGTTGCAATGGGGACACGTTCAGGTAACATTGACCCTGCTCTTATTCCATTCATTATGGAAAAAACAGGACATACTGCTGAAGAAGTGCTTTCTACTTTGAATAAGAAGAGTGGTCTTTTAGGTGTGTCTGGTCTGTCAAGTGACCTTCGTGATATTGAAGAAGCAACAGAAGAAGGAAACGACCGTGCAGAAGTTGCTCTTGATATTTTTGCAAGCCGTATTCATAAATACATCGGTTCTTATGCAGCAAGAATGAACGGTGTAGATGCGATCATCTTCACAGCTGGAATCGGTGAAAACAGTTCAGAAGTAAGAGCACGTGTACTTCGTGGTCTAGAATTCATGGGCGTTTACTGGGATCCTTCCCTAAACAACATGAGAGGCGAAGAAGCATTCATCAGCTACCCGCACTCTCCTGTAAAAGTGATCGTCATCCCAACAAACGAAGAAGTAATGATTGCAAGAGACGTTATGCGTTTAGCGTAATCAAGTTTGAAAAGCTCAGCGTGTAGACAAACCCTCGCATTCGCCCGCAGGTCTGCGCTTCGGTGCTCACGAATGTCAAATTCGCTCCGCTCCGGTGCTCGTCCTTCCTAGACTGCAAAGGTTTTCTATCACGCTGAAAAGAAGACAAAGGGCTAAAATCAAAATCATTTTAGCCCTTTGTCAACAATCTGAGCTCTTTTCCAATAAGGAAAAGAGCTTTTTTCTGTTAAAAGCAGCATGCTATAATGTTGTCCAATATGAAATAAAAGGGAGCGGTGCGGAAAATGAGCGTGGCAGAACATAAACGAGAGGCGAAAGAAAGGCTTTATGTGAAGGTCATCACGGTCAGTGATACAAGAACGAAGGAAACAGATAAAAGCGGGCGCCTGATGATTGATTTGCTCAAAGAACAGGGACATCTTGTTCTTGCATACGATATTGTAAAAGATGATATTGGATCGATTCAAGACGCTGTGCTGGAAGGAACAAGCGAACCGAAAATAGACGCCGTCTTGTTAAATGGCGGAACAGGAATTGCTGCAAGGGATGTGACCATTGAAGCGATTACCCCTCTTTTTTCCAAGGAGCTGCCTGGCTTTGGTGAAATCTTCCGCATGCTCAGCTATACAGAAGACATAGGTTCAGCTGCTATCTTGTCCCGGGCAACGGCAGGGGTCGTCAATCAAAAGGCTGTCTTTGCCACGCCGGGATCTACCGGAGCCGTTCGTTTAGCCATGACAAAACTCGTGATACCAGAGCTTCCTCACGTCTTACGAGAGCTTGAAAAGGATCAAAAATAGCCCAAAATGACTCTGCCAAGAAAATTTGGCAGAGTTTTTTTCATAAAGGGGTTGAAAAAACAATTTTTCCTTGTTACAGTGTATACATACTAAATGCATGTTTATAAATTAAAACTTATTTTTATGCAAAAAAACATTCACAGAATCAAAACAAGCGAGAGGAGCTTTTCAATCATGTCACAAAATAAAAAAGTTGTATTAGCATATTCCGGAGGTCTTGATACCTCTGTTGCAGTTAAATGGTTACAAGAGCAAGGATACGAAGTCGTTGCTTGCTGCCTTGACGTAGGCGAAGGAAAAGACTTGGCATTCGTTCAACAAAAAGCGCTTCAAGTCGGAGCGGTTCAATCATACATGATTGACGCAAAAGAAGAATTTGCTGAAGAGTTTGCACTCACTGCATTACAAGCACACACAATGTATGAAGGAAAATATCCACTAGTATCTGCACTATCCCGTCCGCTTATTGCAAAAAAATTAGTGGAAGTAGCAGAAAAAGAAAATGCAGTAGCTGTTGCTCATGGATGTACTGGAAAAGGGAACGACCAAGTTCGTTTTGAAGTATCCATTAAAGCATTGAATCCAGATCTAGAAGTTCTTGCGCCAGTGCGTGAATGGAAATGGTCTCGTGATGAGGAAATCGAATATGCACAAAAACACGGTATTCCAATTCCGATTAACTTAGACAGCCCATATTCAATCGACCAAAACCTTTGGGGCAGAAGTAACGAATGTGGCATTTTAGAAGATCCTTGGGCTGCGCCGCCAGAAGGTGCATATGATCTGACAAATCCACTTGAAAAAACACCTGACACACCAGAAATCATTGAAATCACGTTTGAAAAAGGAAAACCGACAGCGATTGACGGTATCCAGTATTCATTATCTGATCTTATCCTTCATTTAAATGAAGTCGCTGGTCAGCATGGTGTTGGCAGAATCGATCACGTTGAAAACCGTCTTGTTGGAATCAAATCTCGTGAAGTGTACGAGTGCCCAGGTGCAGTCACACTTCTTAAAGCACATAAAGAGCTTGAAGACTTAACGCTTGTTAAAGAAGTCGCACACTTTAAGCCAATCGTGGAACAAAAAATGGCTGAATTAATATACAACGGCTTATGGTTCTCACCGCTTAAAGAAGCACTAGATGCATTCTTACAAGAAACACAGCAAAACGTAACGGGTGTTGTACGTGTGAAACTATTTAAAGGCCATGCCATTGTAGAAGGACGTAAATCACCATATTCACTTTATGATGAAAATCTCGCAACTTATACTAAAGCAGATGAATTTGATCATGATGCAGCTGTAGGATTTATTAACCTTTGGGGCTTACCGACAAAAGTAAACAGCATCGTGAATAAAAAGGAGCAGGTTAAAGCATGAAAAAGCTTTGGGGAGGCCGATTTCAAAAAACACCAGAAAAATGGGTCGATGAGTTTGGTGCGTCCATTCATTTCGACAAACAATTAGTGAAAGAAGATCTGACCGGCTCCCTTGCTCATGCAAGTATGCTGAATAAATGCGGTATCCTCGGTGATGAGGAGGCCGCTGTCATCAAAGACGGACTAAATACGCTCATGAAAAAGGCAGAGGCGGATGAACTGGAATTCTCAGTAGACTATGAGGACATTCATTTAAACCTTGAAAAAATGCTCATTGATGAGATTGGTCCGCTTGGCGGCAAATTGCACACAGCGAGAAGCCGGAATGATCAGGTCGCAACTGATATGCACTTATATTTGAATAACCAAGTCGAGCATATCATTGAACTGATCTCTTCCTTTCAAACGGTGCTTGTAGAAAAGGCAGAACAGCACGTTGAAACAATTTTTCCAGGATATACGCACTTGCAGCGTGCACAGCCTATTTCCTTTGCCCATCATATGCTCGCCTATTTTTGGATGCTTGAGCGTGACAAAGCGCGCTTTCAAGATTCATTGAAGCGAATTAACGTGTCTCCGCTTGGATGCGGAGCGTTAGCAGGAACGACATTCCCGATTGATCGTGAATATACTGCAGAGCAGCTTGGCTTTGATCACATTTACGAAAACAGCCTTGATGGTGTGAGTGATCGGGACTTCATTTTAGAGTTTTTGTCTAATAGCAGTCTTGTGATGATGCACCTCTCACGTTTTTGTGAAGAAATCATTTTATGGTGCTCGCAAGAATTCAAATTCATTGAACTCGATGATACGTATGCAACAGGCAGCAGCATGATGCCGCAGAAGAAAAACCCGGACATGGCTGAATTAATCCGCGGGAAAACAGGCCGTGTGTATGGCAACCTGATGGGGCTTCTCACGATTATGAAAGGCTTGCCGCTTACGTATAACAAAGATCTGCAAGAAGATAAAGAAGGCATGTTTGATACAGTGAAAACCATCGCTGGCAGCCTGCAAATCTTCACAGGTATGATTCAAACGATGACAGTCAACGAAGATGTCATGAAAAAGGCAACAAAAGAAGATTTCTCAAATGCGACAGAAGTGGCAGACTACCTTGCGAAAAAAGGCATGCCATTCCGTGAAGCACACGAAATCGTTGGCAAGCTTGTGTATACATGTATTCAAAAAGGCATCTACTTAAGTGATCTTCCTTTTGAAACTTTTACAGAAGCAAGCGAGCTTTTTGAACAAGACATTTACACTGTTCTTGATCCGTATGTTGCGGTTGAAAAAAGAACAAGTGCAGGCGGAACTGGATTCAAACAAATCCAGCTCGCTTTAGAAAAAGCAAAAGCCTGTCTGGCATAACACGCAAAAAACCATTCGTATGATACGGGTGGTTTTTTTGTCATGGAAAAAAGGAGATTGATGACCATTGGAGAAAATGAAAGCATACTAGCGTCAAGCAGAAGAGGGAGTGACAGCAGATCATGAAGAAAACGCTTGAGGCTTTGTTTCATCAACCGATCGTATCAGTGAAAACGTTAGGAGAACAATATGACGGACGAGCCAATGATGTGTGGCTGATCTCCTTACAAGATAAAACGGATTATGTGATCAAATCTCCTAAAACTGCAAGAGAAGAAAGTGAATTTGTGACTGGGATCAATATGATCTATGGAGTAGATGCTCATACTACACAAAAGTATATCGATCAAATTAATCAAAAACTGTCTCATACGAATTCCTTTCAGATTCCAGAAGTTGTTCGTAAAGTGAAGAAGGCAGGGAGACATTTTTATGTAATGGAGAAAGTAGAAGGAACACCTTTCACATCTTTCGATGGACGTTCATCAAACTTTTATAAGGATTATGGGAGGAAACTAGCACATCTTCATTCATATCGAACTGACTTTTTTGGGGCAGTATACGGAGCTGAAAAGAAACATTTGAGAGAATTTCATGCGGTGTTAAAAAAGGTTGTACCCAAACTCATAGAGCGTTATTATGCTGATCAGACTAATTTTCACTGTTATGCAGAAATTGTGCTGCAAAAGATTGAAAAGCTGAAGCCTCCTGATTCAGCCAGTCTCATTTTAATTGATTTAGATCCGTCTCAATATATTGAAAAAGACGATCAAGTAACGAGTTTAGTTGATACAGAATATGTCGTATATGGACCAGCTGCGTTTGATTTTATTGCATTGGAATACCTTTTGACGAAAGAAGCTGCCCGCGATGTCCAAATGGGGTATGAAGAGATTTGTCCGCTTCCTCGCGAGCTTCATGAGGTGAGAGAATGCTATCGTTTTGTTTCGCTGCTTCTCGATATCCATGGCTCATGGGATCTGAAAAAGTGGATGAATCACCCTATACTGTTTTACTCCTATTGATAAAGGGTTCATAAGTGCGCCAGATGCCGGTTTATAGTAAAGTAAAAGATAAGATAAGAAACACGTGAACTTGCAACCTTTGCTTTAGGAGGAGATTGTGTGCGACACGCATTAATAACAGCGGGTTCTAAAGGACTTGGCCGGAAAGTCACCGAGTCTTTACTGAATATGGGGTATTCTGTGACAGTGAATTATCGAAGTGATGATGAAGCTGTCCGGCAGATGAGAGAAGAATTACAGCAGTACGAAGATAAGCTTCAATTTGTCCAAGGTGATGTGACAAAAAAAGAAGATCTAAAAAACATGGTAGAGCTGGCAATAGAGCGATTTGGGCGGATTGATGCCTTGATTAACAATGCTGGTCCTTATATTTTTGAACGAAAAAAACTGGCGGATTACTCTGAAGATGAATGGTATCAAATGATGGAAGGCAACTTATCAGCAGTATTCCACTTATTCCGAATGGTCATCCCAATGATGAGAAAACAAAGCTTTGGCCGCATTATCACTTATGGATTCCAAGGTGCAGACCATGCGCCAGGCTGGATGCACAGATCAGCCTTTGGAGCGGCAAAAGTGGGCCTTGCGTCATTGACGAAAACCATTGCGATTGAAGAAGCCGAAAACGGCATCACCGCCAATATGGTTTGTCCAGGCAAAATCGTTGGAGACATGAAAGAATCGACAATAGAGGAAGCCCGCCAAATTAAAGACGAAGAAACGCCAATAGGCAGGTCTGGTACTGGAGAGGATATAGGACGTATCATCTCATTTCTATGTGATGACCGTTCAGACCTCATTACAGGCACCGTCATTGAAGCAACAGGTGGTCTTAACGTCATTCACAGGCATTAAGTTTTTCAGCTTTTTATAGAGGGAATAAATGATATGAGATCAAAATTGAAAGGTGGATATACTACATGAAAGCTACATATCATGGACATTCAGTTGTACACATTGAAACAAACGGATATCATATTTGGATTGACCCATTTTTAAATGGAAATAAGCACACAGATATCAATCCGCAAGATGTGAAAGCAGATGTCATTTTACTGACACATGGACATGGAGATCACATCGGTGACACCATTGAAATCGCTAAAAACAATGATGCACTTGTTGTCGCGCCTTTCGAACTTGCCACGTATTTAAGCTGGCAAGGGGTGAAAACGCACCCGCTTTCTATTGGAGGCAGCCGTGAGTTTGAATTTGGTAAAGTGAAGCTCACGCAAGCGTTCCATGGTTCTGCTGTCATTGATGAAGAGGCACAGACAATTACGTATACAGGGATGCCATCAGGTATTTTATTTACCGCAGAGGGCAAAACAATTTATCATGCTGGAGACACTGCACTCTTTTCAGATATGAAACTGATTGGTGAGCTGAATCATATTGAGCTCGCATTCCTTCCAATTGGTGATAACTTCACGATGGGGCCGGAGGATGCAAGAATTGCAGCAGAATGGCTGCGGGCAAAACAGGTCGTTCCGATTCACTACAGCACATTCCCGCCAATTGAACAGGATCCGCATGCATTTGCAGACAGCCTGCATGGCGGCGTCGGTCATGTGTTAAATAGCGGGGAATCAATCGAGATTTAATCCCCATTCGAAAAAAGCTGGCACACAAATGCCGGCTTTTTTGTTTGCCTTTATCTGCTGAAAGAAAAGACAAATTGCTATTAAAAGCCTCCTGCCCTTATAATGAAACATAGATGAAAACGCTGAAAACAAAAAGGGTGAACGGGATTGGCGACAAAGCATGAGCAAATTTTATCGTATAT
Organism: Bacillus sp. G1(2015b); assembly: GCF_001482475.1. NCBI lineage: Bacteria > Bacillati > Bacillota > Bacilli > Caryophanales > Bacillaceae > Bacillus > Bacillus sp. G1(2015b). Next base: position 77,609 of record NZ_LKIC01000023.1, read on the forward strand.
TGATTCATTAGATGTCGGGGAGAAAATTTCTGTCCGGCGCATAGCAAAAGAAATGAAAGTGAGTGAAGGCACCGCTTACCGGGCCATCAAAGATGCTGAAAATAAAGGGTTCGTCAGTACCATTGAACGAGTCGGCACCATTCGAATTGAACAGAAGAAAAAAGAAAATATTGAAAAACTGACATATGCAGAAGTGGTTAATGTCATTGATGGACAGGTGCTTGGAGGACGAGCAGGCTTACATAAAACGTTAAATAAATTTGTCATCGGAGCGATGGAGCTGGATGCGATGATGCGCTATACGGCAGCTGGCAACCTGCTGATCGTCGGAAACCGGATCAATGCCCATAAGCAGGCATTAGAGGCAGGGGCGGCTGTGCTGGTCACTGGCGGATTCTCAACAGATGATGAAATTATTCAGCTCGCAGATGAGCTAGAGCTGCCAATTTTATCAACAAGCTACGATACATTTACCGTAGCGGCTCTCATTAACAGAGCCATTTATGACCAATTAATTAAAAAAGAGATTGTGCTTGTAGAAGATATTTTAACGCCGATTGAACGCACTGTGTATTTATCACCAGAGGATAAGCTTGAAAAATGGTATGAAAAGAATTATGAAACTGGCCACGGCCGTTTCCCGGTCGCAGATGATCAAATGAAGATTCACGGCATCCTCACCTCAAAGGATATTGCGGGGCATGACCGCTCCACACCGATTGAAAAGGTGATGACGAAAAATCCGCTGACGGTCATTGGCAAAACATCTGTCGCCTCAGCTGCCCAAATGATGGTGTGGGAAGGCATTGAGGTGCTGCCAGTTGTGGATGATCATGCGAAGCTGATCGGGATGATCAGCCGTCAGGATGTGCTCAAGGCGCTCCAAATGATTCAAAAGCAGCCGCAGGTCGGAGAAAAGCTGGATGATGTTGTCTCAAGAGGGTTTAAAGAAACTGATACAGAAAAACCAAAAGCAGATGCGGTTTATCAATATGAGGTCACCCCGCAAATGACGAACCAGCTTGGAAACATTTCATATGGGGTGTTCACACAAATTTTAATTGAATCAGCCAATCGCTTCTTAAAATCTCATAAAAAGGGCGAGCTGATCGTCGAGAGTCTTTCTGTCTACTTCTTAAAACCAGTTCAAATGGAATCCACAATCCAGATCAAGCCGAATATTTTAGAAGTAGGGCGCAAGTTTGGAAAGCTGGAAGTCGAGGTTTATCACCAATCGAATATCGTAGGTAAAGCGATGCTGATGGTGCAGCTGATGGAGAGGGGATAATGATAAAAAGGGCGAACCCATGTCGCCCCTTTCCTTATTACGCGTGATCTTTTTCGCCTTCCTTTAAAAAGAGCGGAAGGTAATGCTTGTAGGCTTTATACCCAGCCCACGTACTGCCGATACCGACAGCAACAAAAATAAATCCGATGACAAATGCGAGTGACGAGCGGTTTAAAAATAATTGATTCACACCGAAAAGCAGGACAAAGCAGCCAAGGGCCATACTGGATTTCGCCGACCAGAATTTTTTCTCAACTGGCCGGTTCGTACGGACATTTTTCGCTTTGTAGTATAAATAAAACATGGCAGAACAAATAATAAACACAATCAAAACAAGCATGTGCCAAGCCTCCATTGTAAGTGGTTACAACCCTATTTTAAACGTAAATAGGCTTGCTTACTAGAATAAATTGTCTATTCCTCACTTTTCCGTCACGATAGATTATGATTTAATAATAAAAAGAGTATCGCATGAGAAGGAGTTTTTATGAAAAAAGAACTGATTAGAACCATATCATTATATGACACCATCATCATTCATAGACATGTAAGACCAGATCCTGATGCGTATGGATCGCAGTGCGGCCTTACGGAAATCTTGCGTGCCACCTATCCAGAAAAAAATATTTATGCAACAGGAACCCCTGAGCCATCCCTTTCATTTTTATATGAACTCGATGAGGTACCAGACGACGTGTATAAAGGGGCCCTTGTCATTGTCTGTGATACGGCCAATCAAGCAAGAATTGATGATCAGCGCTATTTAATGGGCGATAAGCTGATGAAAATCGACCATCACCCGAATGAAGATCCTTATGGTGATTTGCTTTGGGTGGATACAGAGGCAAGCTCTGTGAGCGAGATGATTTATGAATTGTACTTAGAGGGGAAAGAAGAAGGATATCAGCTGAATACAAAGGCGGCTGAATTGATCTATGCCGGCATTGTAGGAGACACTGGCCGCTTCCTTTTCCCAAACACAACGAAAAAGACACTCAAATATGCAGGGGAACTCATCGAATATCCGTTTTCATCTTCAGATCTTTTCAATCAATTGTATGAGACAGATTTGAATGTCGTGAAATTAAATGGTTATATTTTTCAACATATTTCTTTGTCAGAGAACGGGGTTGCATCTGTGTTCATTAAGCGTGAAATTTTGGAATCGTTCCAAACAACAGCGCAGCAGGCCTCACAGCTTGTTGGGACACTAGGAAATATTGCAGGCATTAAGGCATGGGTCTTTTTTGTGGAAGAAAACGATCAGATTCGTGTCAGATTCCGCTCTAAAGGTGTCGTCATTAACACCATTGCGAAAAAATATCATGGCGGCGGCCACCCGCTTGCAGCCGGTGCGTCCATTTATGATTGGGCCGTAGCAGATGAGATTTTGCGAGATTTAGAAGAAGTATGTAAATCATCATCATAAGAGAGGAGGGATATGAAGTCCCTTCTCTCTTTTTTTGTCATGGAGAAAAGGGTTACTTGCATACAGGGATAAACCAGCAGCCGATGTCTGTTGAATCTTCATAGGCTTGGAGATTTTGATGCTTTAATTCTTTTTTAATTAAATGAGCCATCATTTCTGTCTCAGCATAAGCACACATGCCGTCTTTGATCCGGCTTGCTTTGTCTCGTGCCATTTGACGATAGCTGTAAACCTCCATTGTCCTCACCTCTTTCTATTTAAGATCTCGTTCTACTTTTAGTGTATAAAAATGAAGCGTGAAAAGCGATCATTGAGGGCAGAAATTCATAAAAATTCCACAACCTCTTTATTCAGCAAATGAAATACGTACTTCAAGTGAAAGCTTCGTATAAATTGTCAGCTCTGTCACTTTCGCTCGGTATGCCTTTTCCCGAATCGTATATTCTTTATTTTCCACTGTCCGTTTTAGTAATTCCTTTGTTTTATAGACACTTTCAATATCCTTTGTAATGACTTCTGAGATATCCTCCTTGACCTGGTCTTCAAACTTTAGCGTATCTGGCTCTGGGATTTTATATTGCTCACGATTCACGAGATGAACATCTACGCTTTGGATCAGCAGCCGCTTCTTATTATCCTCATTTAACTTATGCAAATCTTCCCGATAGAGTGTGATTTGTTCCTTCAAACTGTCCATATGATGCTGCTGGCTTCTCAGCAGTGTTACTTGCTTTTCCTGAAAGGTTCCGTATGTAAAGAGAAAAATGAGCCAGCTTACAATTGCACCAAACATCATTCCTGCAAAAAAACGCTGCCAGCCTGGGCGTTTATACAGCTCCGGCACCCTCATGATGACACATGCTCCTGGGTGAGCCACGTAATAATGAGATACCCCGTTTGTGCGCCGCCCATGGCAGAGATAATTAATAAAATCTGCTTGAAAATATCACGCGTGTTTCCTTCGAAAATGCCTCGTTCAAAGCTATAAACAGCATCAAATGTTCCGCCGATAGCGGCGACAAGCGCCCAAATCTTTAAACGGTTGGCAAGACTAGTAATAATGGATAAAGGCGGCTGACCAGATAAATACGCACCAACACCGCCTATGATAGCACCACCCAAAATGACCCCAAGGGCGATAAAATAACAGCTGATAAAATTCGGAATAAAAGCTTCCTTCACATCCATTTTGTCCACCTCACTCTATTCAATATATGGTGTGTGCTGGACAAGTATGAACGGACAGAAAAGAAAGAACATTTGTTTCTCATCGCATCGCGTTTTATAATGAAAGAATGACTTTAGACGAAAGGAGTGGATTTAGCATGTCTTATGTTCATCTTCAGGTCCACAGTGGATACAGCTTGTTAAGCAGTGCAGCTAAAGTAAAGGAGCTTGTACTGAAAGCAAAAGAACTTGGCTGCAAGGCGCTCGCTCTTACCGATGACCATGTGATGTATGGAACGGTTGAATTTTATAAGGAATGTAAAAAACATGGCATCAAGCCGGTTATCGGTTTAACAGCTTCTGTCTTCATAGATGAACAAGAGACAGAGGCTTATCCCTTGGTACTCCTTGCAAAAAACAACGAAGGCTATCAAAACCTGATTAAAATCAGCAGTGTGCTGAAATCAAAATCAAAAGCCGGACTGAAAGAAAAATGGCTCAAAAGCTATCATTGCGGGCTCATTGCGATCACACCAGGCGCATCTGGGTATATTGAAACGCTTTTGCAGCATGATCAGATAGAAGAAGCGCGTGAAGCCGCAAAACAATTAAAGCATATATTCGGCGAGGGCCACGTGTACATCGCACTTCAGCCATTTCAGCAGGACGAATCGCTCACCAGCAAACTGCGGGACGTCTCACAAAGTGTGGACATACCTCTTGTTGCGACGGGGGATGTTCACTACATCAATCGAGAGGATAAAATGGCTTATACGTGTTTAAAGGCTATTAAAGCAGGGGAGCAGCTTTCAGAGATAGAGGAAGACCGAGGAGAAAAGCATTTCAGATCCTTTGAAGAAATGTTGGAATGGTATAGAGATGATCGAGAGCTGCTGACAAGAACGGTGGAAATTGCAGACCGCTGCGAGGTCGATTTAAATCTTGGGCAGACAAAACTTCCATCCTATCCAACTCCTGATCAATCAACAGCTGATCAGTTTTTACGCAGAGTGTGCGCAGAAGGGATGAAGCAAAGAAAGATTGCTTCACATGACATGTATGTCAAAAGACTTGAATATGAACTGAGCATTATCCAAAAAATGAATTTCAGTGATTATTTTCTCATTGTGTGGGATTTTATGAAGTATGCGCATGACAGAGGGATTGTCACAGGCCCTGGACGAGGATCAGCAGCGGGTTCACTTGTTGCATATGTTCTGTTTATTACGGATGTCGATCCGATCCGTCACGGTCTTTTATTTGAGCGCTTCTTAAATCCAGAGAGAATCAGCATGCCAGATATTGATATTGATTTCCCCGACACGAGAAGAGACGAAATCATTTCTTATGTAAAAGACAAGTACGGAGACATGCATGTGGCGCAAATTGTCACGTTTGGAACACTTGCAGCAAAGGCTGCTTTAAGGGATGTTGGACGTGTGATGGGAATCGATTCAAAGGCAGCGGATCGTCTTGCCAAGCTGATTCCATCAAAGCCAGGAACGACGCTGAAAGAAGCGGTGACTGCATCTTCTGAATTAAAAACGATGCTTCAGCAATCTGAAGAGCTTCGAAAGGTCTTCCAAACTGCTTTAAAGGTAGAAGGCTTACCGAGACACACCTCGACACATGCAGCAGGCGTTGTGCTGAGCGAAGAGCCGCTGACAGAGGTCGTTCCGATTCAAGACGGCCATGAAGGTGTGTATTTAACGCAGTATGCCATGAATTATTTAGAAGATCTCGGACTTTTAAAGATGGATTTCTTAGGGCTCAGAAACTTAACATTAATTGAATCCATTAAAAACCAGATTGAAAGACAGGAAAACGTCCACATTAACTTTAGTGACATATCATATGAGGATCAGAAAACGTTTGAATTGTTATCTGCGGGCGATACAACTGGAATATTCCAGCTTGAATCACAGGGAATGCGTCAGGTGCTGAGACGCCTGAAGCCGTCTAGTTTAGAAGATATCGTAGCGGTCAATGCCCTCTATCGTCCAGGTCCAATGGAAAATATCCCGCTTTTTATCGACCGAAAGCATGGCAGAGTCAAGGTCTCCTACCCTCATCCTGATTTGTATGACATATTAAAGGATACATATGGGGTCATCGTCTATCAGGAGCAAATCATGCTGATTGCAGCGAAGATGGCTGGTTTTCAGCTGGGCGAGGCTGATCTATTAAGAAGAGCTGTTTCGAAGAAGGATAAAAAGGTCCTTGATGAAGAGCGAAGCCATTTTGTTGAAGGATGCCTAAAAAAGGAGTATCCTGTTAACATTGCAAATGACGTTTATGACTTAATCGTCAAATTTGCAAACTATGGTTTTAATAGAAGCCATGCTGTTGCATATAGCATGATTGGCTTTCAGCTTGCTTATTTAAAAGCGCATTATCCGTTATATTTTATGTGCGGTCTTTTAACGAGTGTAATTGGAAATGAAGCCAAAATTGCTCAATATTTCTATGAGGCGAAGGAAAAAGGGATATCTGTGTTGAAGCCTTCTATAAATAAGAGTGAGTTTCCATTTACGGTTGAAAAAGGGGAGATCCGCTACAGCTTAAGAGCGATTAAAAATGTCGGAGTGTCAGCTGTAAAGGATATATACAGAGCAAGACAGGAAAAGCCGTTTGAAGATTTATTTGATTTTTGCGCAAGAGTATCACCAAAGAGTGTCAACCGAAAAACGATTGAAGCGCTCATTTTTTCAGGAGCGATGGATGAGTTTTATCCCAATCGTGCTTCGTTATTAGCATCGATAGATATTGCGTTAGACCACGTGTCATTTTTAAATCCAGAGGATCAGCTGGACTTTCTTGGGGATACAACCTTCTCCATTAAGCCAAAATATGCGGAGATAGAAGAAATGCCGCTTGTTGATCTCCTGCAATTTGAAAAAGAGGCACTCGGGCTATACTTATCAAATCACCCAGTACAAGCATACCGAGACCGCTTAAGAGAGAATGGTGCAGTGGAAATAATCAGACTTTCTTCCTATATTAAGCGGAAGATTTCAATGGGTGGTCTTTTGACAAAAGTGAAATCGATTCGGACAAAAAATGGACAATCGATGGCATTTGTTACATTTGGGGATGAAACGGGAGAAATGGAAGGTGTCGTCTTTCCAGAGCAATTTAGGAAGCTGTCCCCCTTACTTGAGGAGGGCACCATGCTTTATGTGGAAGGCAGAGTAGAGATCAGAAATGACAGCAGTCAAATCATCGTGCAAGAAGCTGCTTTGCTTGAAGAGATGGACGTAAAAAGAAAAGAGTCTGTCTACATTCGGGTGAAAGAAGAGAATCATACGCAGGAGCTGCTAGAGCAAGTAAAACGAGTCCTTTCGATGCACAGCGGAGAAGCAGATGTCTATTTGTATTATGAGAAGCAAAAAAAGACGATGAGACTTCCAGATGCATACAAAGTTCATGCAGATCATGCTGTGATTTTCCAGTTAAAAGAGCTGCTCGGTGAACAAAACGTTGTGATTAAATGATGACAAATCGCCTGAATATGTTTTACAAATTCACCTATTGTGTTATCATTTTAAAGATTCTGTGTATTTAAAACTGCCAGTATGTGCTTATCAATTTAGCAAATCATTAAATCATTTTCCACTTGAAGGAGTGTTCATCACATGTCATTAAGAGAAGAAGCATTACATATGCACAAAGAGAATCAAGGCAAACTCGAATCAAAATCAAAAGTACAAGTGAAAAATGCGAAAGACTTGAGCTTGGCTTATTCACCTGGTGTTGCAGAACCATGTAAAGATATTTATGACGACACAAGCAAAGTGTATGATTATACAATGAAAGGCAATATGGTCGCTGTTGTCACAGACGGAAGCGCTGTTTTAGGGCTTGGAAATATTGGTGCAGAAGCATCTCTTCCAGTAATGGAAGGGAAAGCCGTATTATTCAAAAGCTTTGCAGGCGTAGATGCCTTCCCAATCGCGCTTGCAACGAACGATGTAGACAAAATCGTTGAAACAGTGAAGCTTCTTGAGCCGACTTTTGGCGGTGTGAATCTTGAAGACATTGCAGCTCCTAACTGCTTTATCATTGAAGAGCGCTTGAAAAAAGAGACAAACATTCCAGTTTTCCACGATGATCAGCACGGAACAGCCATTGTGACAGTAGCAGGACTTGTGAATGCACTGAAGCTTTCTGGAAAATCTATGTCTTCAATTAAAGTAGTGGCAAACGGCGCCGGGGCAGCAGGAATTGCGATTATCAAACTTCTTTATCATTTCGGTGTACGTGATATCATTATGTGTGATACGAAAGGTGCCATTTACGAAGGCCGCCCGAATGGTATGAATGCAGTGAAAAACGAAGTAGCTAAATTCACGAACCAAGACCGCAAAGAAGGTTCATTAGAAGAAGTCATTGAAGGCGCAGACGTCTTTATCGGGGTTTCTGTAGCAGGCGCTTTAACAAAAGAAATGGTTGGAAAAATGGCAAAAGATCCTGTCATCTTTGCTATGGCTAATCCAAATCCAGAGATTATGCCAGAAGATGCACATGCAGCAGGTGCAAGTGTTGTAGGAACTGGCCGTTCTGACTTCCCGAACCAAGTGAACAACGTACTGGCATTCCCAGGAATTTTCCGCGGAGCATTAGATGTACGTGCAACTCACATTAACGAAGAAATGAAAATCGCAGCTGTTGAAGCGATAGCGTCTCTTGTTTCAGATGAGGAATTGTCAGCTGAATATGTCATCCCTGCACCATTTGATGCACGCGTGGCACCAGCGGTAGCAAAAGCTGTGGCAAAAGCAGCAATGGAAACTGGCGTTGCAAGAATCAAAGTCGACCCAGAAGCGGTCGCTGAAAAAACAAGAAAATTAACGATTATCGGCGAATAATCAACTGGAAAAGTGTGCACGTTTTTTCTGAAATTGGAGGAAAAACGTGCACCATTTCCTCTCTTACGCGAAAAATTTTTCATCCGGAATGAGATTTTTTTGTAGACGTTCACAATTCAAACATATCAACTGCTCAGCGCCCCAAACACCTACTCATTTCTCATCAATTCCCCACTGAAAAAATTGAATGAAGGATGACAGCGTTTGACAAAAAAAGTACAATAGTTTCGGTACAGTTATGACATGTCCTATAATAGTGGATGTGCGTGTAAAGAAAAAACCCTTCAAAAAGGGAGGTAGTCATTTGTCAATCAAGAATATTTTCAGTAAAAAGAAAAAATATGCATCTGTACCCTCTGAACAGGCAAGCCAAGATGTGCCTGAAGGCATCATGACCAAATGTCCGCAATGTAAAAAAATAATGCTCACCAAAGAACTAGATAAAAATTTACGTGTTTGCATGAATTGCGGCAGACATTTGCAAATGAATGCAAAACAGCGTATCGAAAGCCTTGTAGATGAAGGCACATTTGAAGAATTTAACGGGCACCTCATTTCAGCAAACCCGCTCGGTTTCCCAGGCTACGAAGAAAAGCTTGAGAAAGACAGAGAAAAAACATCTTTGAATGAAGCCATTGTCACAGGTAAAGGTGAGATTGAAGGCCAAAGTGCTGTCATTGCTGTCATGGATGCCACGTTCCGTATGGGCAGCATGGGATCGGTTGTTGGTGAAAAGATCACACTGGCGATCGAGAAAGCAAAAGCGGACAAGGTGCCGTTTATTATCTTTACTGCATCTGGTGGAGCGAGAATGCAAGAGGGAATTCTCAGTCTGATGCAGATGGCAAAAACAAGTTCAGCATTAAAACTGTTCAGCGAAGATCAAGGGTTGATTATCTCTGTGATGACGAACCCAACAACTGGCGGTGTATCAGCTAGTTTTGCGTCTCTCGGTGATTACAACTTTGCAGAACCGGGTGCTTTAATTGGTTTTGCAGGCCGCAGAATCATTGAACAAACGATTCGTGAAGACCTGCCAGAGGACTTCCAAACGGCTGAATTTTTAATGAAGCATGGACAGCTTGATGCTGTCATCCATCGTGCAGAAATGAAAGAAACACTAGGCCGAATCTTAGCGCTACACAGCACAGGAGGTGAACGAGAGTGGCTGGAGAACTAGAATTTGAAAAACCTGTCATTGAACTTCGAGCGAAAATTGATGAACTGAAAAAGTTCACACAAAACTCAGAAATGGATTTAAGTGCAGAAATTGAGCGCCTTGAAACACGTCTGAGCAAGCTTGAAGCAGACATTTATACAAATTTAAAGCCGTGGGACAGAGTGCAGATTGCTCGGCATGCGATGCGCCCAACAACTCTCGATTACATTCAAGAGCTGTTTGACAACTTTTTCGAATGTCACGGTGACCGTTTTTATGGTGATGATGAAGCGATCGTTGGAGGAATTGCCACGTTTAAAGGGCTTCCTGTCACTGTTATTGGCCATCAGCGCGGTAAAGATACAAAAGAAAACTTGCGCCGTAATTTCGGAATGCCTCATCCAGAAGGCTACCGTAAAGCGCTGCGTTTGATGAAACAAGCAGATAAATTTAATCGCCCGATCATTTGCTTTATTGATACAAAAGGAGCTTATCCTGGTAAAGCAGCTGAAGAGCGCGGACAAAGTGAAGCAATTGCGAAAAACCTATTCGAAATGGCAGGACTTCGTGTACCGGTTGTCTGTATTGTCATTGGAGAAGGCGGAAGCGGCGGCGCACTAGGCCTAGGCGTAGGAAACCACCTATTCATGCTAGAAAACTCAACGTATTCAGTGATTTCACCTGAAGGTGCAGCAGCACTGCTCTGGAAGGACTCATCACTTGCGAAAAAAGCTGCAGAATCAATGAAAATTACCGCTCCAGACCTAAAAGAATTAGATATTATAGATGATGTTATTAAAGAAGTGCAAGGTGGAGCACATCGAGACGTGAAACAACAAGCAGCCTACATGGAAAATGTATTAAAACAATCACTTACATCTTTGCTCAAACTAACACCTGAAGAACTAGTCGAACAAAGATATGAAAAATACAAAGCAATCGGGAAAGTATCGATTGAAAATCAATATATTGGGGTAAACTAAATAAACGTACAGCCTTTTTGGCTGGCGTTTATTTTTTTTCATCTTTTTTCATGAAAACCGACCTCATGTAAGCGCTATTTGAAAATAATTTTCTTTTGTTTTCATAAAAATTGAAACGTCTGAAAACCTTGATATGACAAGGTTTATAGCACCTGCCTTTACAGATTTCAGAGAGATTTGCTTTCAGGACGTTCTTAACTTTTGTTTAAAAACGGTTTATTTAATTGTATAATAAGTACGGTTTTAGAAATTCGTATTGAAAACATCCAAATTTGCTCATGATTGTTTTCAAGCAGTGGAAATGGTATGTTTAATTCATATATGGTCTCTGAGGTGAAAAAGATGAAGCGTATAGGAGTTTTAACAAGCGGTGGGGATTCCCCAGGAATGAATGCAGCTGTGCGCGCAGTTGTAAGGAAAGCAATTTACCATAATGTTGAAGTTTACGGTATTTATAATGGATACTCAGGTCTAATTAACGGTAAAATTGAGAAACTCGAAATAGGTTCAGTAGGCGATATCATTCATCGTGGAGGAACAAAACTTTACACGGCAAGATGTCCTGAATTCAAGACAGTTGAAGGTCGTGAAAAGGGAATTGAAAACTTAAAAAAATTCGGTATTGAAGGACTTGTAGTCATTGGTGGAGACGGGTCATTTATGGGAGCGAAGAAATTAACAGAGCTCGGTTTTCCATGTGTAGGTGTCCCTGGCACGATTGACAACGATATTCCAGGTACTGATTTCACTATTGGCTTTGATACAGCACTGAATACTGTCATTGATGCCATTGATAAAATTCGTGATACAGCCACATCTCATGAACGTACATACGTAGTCGAAGTAATGGGAAGACATGCTGGTGATATTGCCCTTTGGTCAGGTCTTGCGGGCGGAGCCGAATCTATTTTGATTCCTGAAGCAGACTATGACATGGACGAAATTATTGCTAGGTTAAGAAGAGGTCACGAGCGCGGCAAGAAGCATAGTATTATTATCGTTGCAGAAGGCGTAGGCAGCGGTGTTGAATTTGGTAAGCGGATTGAAGAGGAGACAAGCCTTGAAACACGTGTATCTGTCTTAGGACATATTCAGCGCGGAGGTTCTCCGAGTGCATTTGACCGTGTACTGGCAAGCCGTTTAGGAGCATACGCAGTCGAGCTTCTCCTTGAAGGACAAGGCGGACGCTGTGTAGGCATTCAAAGCAATGAACTTGTCCATCATGATATTTTAGAAATCTTAGATAAAAAACATACAGTCGATAAAAATATGTACCGACTTTCACAAGAGCTCTCTATATAAAACGAGAAGACCTTAGGAGGAACAGTAATGAGAAAGACAAAAATCGTTTGTACAATCGGTCCAGCAAGTGAAAGCATTGAAAAGCTGACTGAATTGATTGAAGCAGGAATGAATGTAGCCAGACTAAACTTCTCCCACGGAGATTTTGAAGAGCATGGTGCACGCATTGAAAACATACGTAAAGCAGGTAAAACATTAGGCAAGGACATTGCGATCCTTCTAGATACAAAAGGTCCAGAGATCCGTACACGTACAGTTGAAAACGGCTCAATTGAGCTAGTCGCTGGTGCTGATCTTATCGTGAGTATGGAAGACATTGTTGGAAATACGGAAAAAATTAGTGTGACATACGAAGATTTAATTCATGATGTAGAAGTGGGCTCAACGATTCTATTAGATGATGGTCTGATTGGTTTAGAAGTAAAAGAAATTAATATGGACCGCAAAGAAATCGTCACTAAAGTCATGAATACAGGCACACTCAAAAACAAAAAAGGTGTCAACATACCTGGCGTCAGTGTGAACCTGCCAGGTATTACAGAAAAGGATGCCAATGATATTCTGTTTGGAATTGAACAAGGCGTCGATTTCATCGCAGCTTCTTTTGTGAGACGAGCTTCTGATGTTCTTGAAATTCGTGAGCTTCTTGAAAAGAACAATGCGACTGATATTCAAATCATTCCTAAGATTGAAAACCAAGAGGGTGTTGATAACATCGACGAAATCCTTGAGGTATCTGACGGTTTAATGGTTGCGCGTGGAGATCTTGGTGTAGAGATCCCGGCAGAAGAAGTACCGCTTGTTCAAAAAATGCTGATCAAAAAATGCAATCGTTTAGGTAAACCTGTCATCACAGCGACTCAAATGCTCGACAGCATGCAGCGTAACCCTCGTCCAACCCGCGCGGAAGCAAGTGACGTGGCAAATGCTATTTTTGACGGTACAGATGCGATTATGCTTTCTGGTGAAACAGCAGCCGGAACATATCCAGTAGAAGCTGTACAAACGATGCATAACATTGCATCACGTTCAGAAGAAGCACTAAACTATAAAGCAATTCTTTCCCGCAGAAGCGAAGAAGTAGAAGTCAGCATTACAGATGCGATTGGTCAATCTGTTGCACATACAGCAATGAAGCTTGATGTGGCAGCCATTGTGACGCCTACGGAAAGCGGACATACAGCAAGAATGATTTCAAAATATAGACCAAAAGCACCAATCGTAGCAGTTACAGCAAACGAATCAGTGGCAAGAAAGCTTTCACTCGTATTCGGTGTATTTGCAAAGAGCGGATCAAAAACGACGTCTACTGATGAAATGCTTGAGAATGCAGTAGAAAAGTCTATTGAAACAGGCTATGTAAGACACGGTGATTTAATCGTCATTACAGCAGGTGTGCCAGTTGGTGAAACAGGTACGACGAACTTAATGAAAGTATATGTTGTCGGTGACATCATTGCGAAAGGTCAAGGTATTGGCCGTAAATCTGCATTTGGACCGGTTGTCATTGCACAAAGCGGAAAAGAAGCAGAAGAAAAAATGTACGACGGTGCGATCCTAGTGGCAAACTGCACAGATCGTGATATGATGGGAGCTTTAGAAAAAGCATCTGCCCTTATCACAGAAGAAGGCGGTTTAACAAGCCATGCAGCTGTTGTTGGATTAAGCCTTGGCATTCCAGTAATTGTTGGTCTTGACGGCGCAACAACACTATTAAAAGAAGGCGAAGAGATTACAGTAGATCCAGCACGCGGAGCGATCTACAAAGGCCGTGCAAGCGTCCTTTAAATCATCCAAGAGGGGAGTTGTCTGACTCCTCTCTTTTTTTATGTTACACTAAAAAAAGTAAACAGCTTTCGATGAAAGATACCCCATGAGGTGATATGGTTGAAGAAATATTTTCTACTATTATTAATTCTGTTCCCTGCGGTGGAAATTAGTTTATTTTTAATCTCAAGTAAAATCATTGGCATTTTGCCAACGATGCTGCTCATCGTGCTGACAAGTGCATTAGGTGCTTATTTCGCAAGAAAACAAGGAATAGAAGCCTTCCAAAAAGTACAGCGAGATTTGCAATATGGCAAGATGCCAGGGGGAGCGATTGTCGATGGTTTTTGTATTCTGATTGGCGGTCTGCTGCTGCTCATTCCAGGCTTCTTATCGGATCTCATTGGGGCTTTGCTGCTCATTCCGGTGACGAGAAAGGGAATCAAGCCGCTCTTTGAACGCTGGCTTAGAAACTTGTCTAATCGCAACCGCTATACAATCATTCGCTAAAGAGACCTTCAGCCTAGGTCTCTTTTATTTTTGCATGCCATACCGAATGTACTCAAAAATATCTCTGAAAACTCCTGCATTACGAAACGCCTGCCACACGACAAGGGAAGCAGGACCAATCACAAGTCCAAGAAAACCAAACCATTTCAACCCGACAAATAGCGCCACAAGCGTTGCTAAAGGATTAAGTCCGATGGATTTGCTTAAGACTTTTGGCTCTGATATTTGTCTTTGAATGAGGACAACAATATACAAAATGCCCAGTCCAATGGCGAGTGAGAGATTTCCTGTCATAGCAGAATAAATGATCCACGGTAGAAAAACAGTGCCGCTCCCGATATATGGAAGTAAATCGACAAACCCAATACATAAAGCAATCACAAGGGCATGCTCGACTTTTAAAATGATGAGTCCAATCAATACAATGCCAATCGTCATGGCCACAAGCAGAAGCTGAGCCTTCATAAAGCCGGTAATGGCTTTTTTGATTTCAGATAAAATGGCGCGTGTATGCTGCATCCATTTTGCGGGAAAGATACGTGAGCCATATGTTTTTAATGTAAACCAATCTTTCGTGATAAAAAAAGTTGCCAGAGCAGAAAATAACAATGTTGCTGCTGCATCAGGCAAAAGACCTAAAAAACCCGGAATAAGCTCGAGTGTTTTTGAAAGAAAAGTCCCGATTTTTGCGGCAGCTTCATCACCGAGTGCTTGAATTTGTCCCAAAATGGATTCCTTTTGACCTGCTTGAAGCGTATTAAATTGGGCTGTGACATCATGATATAAAGGCAGAATTTTATCTGTAAAAAATTGCTCTACAATACCAATCAATTGATCAAGATGGCCAGGCAGCACCTTTGCCAAATAAGCACTTCCTGAAATGATTTCAGCCACTAAAAGCGTCATGAAGCCGGCGGCTGCGACTAAAAAGAGCAACAGTACAATGACTACAACAAGTCCTCTTGGCATCCCGGTGATCTCTTCGATTTTGCAGACGGCAGGGTGAATCAAACAAGACACAATAAGGGCGATCCAAAAAGGATATAAAAACGGAAAAGACTGATATAAAAAGACAACAGCAAAAACAGCAATGCTGATCATCATCAAACTTCGCAGAAAAATGGCCACATAGGTGTGATTCACACAATCCCCTCCAAAAAACAAGCATGTCCGATACTTCATTTTATTCAAAAAGATTAGTAATATGAAAAGGTCGCAATAAAAAGAAAGAAAGGAGCGGCGTATGTTTACTCAAGCAAATTTATTTTTGGTACTTTTACTCGTTATTGCACTTATTGCAAAAAACAATTCGTTAATTTTAGCGGTCTCTGTACTGATCGCAATTAAGCTGATTGGCCTGGATCAAAAAATTTTCCCGGTTCTCCAATCTAAAGGTATTAATTGGGGAGTGACCGTCATTACCATTGCTGTGCTGGTCCCGATTGCAACAGGTGACATTGGATTTAAGCAGCTTGGAGAAGCGATGAAATCTTCCTATGCTTGGATAGCTCTTGGAGCGGGTATATTAGTAGCATTAATTGCAAAAAACGGGATTGTGCTACTCGAAAATGATCCGCATATTACGGCAGCGCTTGTGTTCGGTACCATTTTGGCAGTCAGCTTATTTAAAGGGGTGGCTGTTGGCCCGCTCATCGGGGCAGGAATTGCTTATTTGGCGATGCAGGCTGTGAAATTTTTCAGCGGATGAAAAGAGAGTGGTTCCTGCCACTTTCTTTTTTAAATTTTTTCTTGCGTGAGCTTTTGCAAAAAAACATAATTAAATATATTAAAAGAAGCAAATTCCCTTTATTCCATGCCTGATATGGGAGACTGGAAAAAAAAATATCAAAAAAAATTATAGTTAAACATTTAACAAATGTCTGATTATTGTTTATAATGGGAATAGGCTTAATTTTGAACTCATTGATCATACAAGAGATATGAGGCTAAAAGCGCTCTAACCGTATAGGTAAATGTAAGCATTTTCTTTTCAGAAACTGCCATCTTATTCGGATTGGATAGCGCTTTCAAAAAGTGAGAATTCTGCAACGAAGGGGAATCTTTTTAAAAAGGGGAGATTGAACATGACAGCAACAAGAGGTCTTGAAGGTATCGTGGCAACAACTTCATCCGTAAGCTCAATTATTGATGATACTCTTACTTATGTAGGGTACAATATCGATGATTTAACTGAAAAAGCTACATTCGAAGAAATTGTCTACCTGTTATGGCACTTAAAGCTGCCGAATGAGCAGGAGCTGAGTGAATTAAAACAGCAGCTCAATGAAAATGCTCAGATTCCGCAAGAAATCATTGAGCATTTTAAATCTTATTCGCTCGATGGGGTTCATCCAATGTCTGCGATTCGTACAGCAGTATCCTTACTAGGTTTACTAGATGACGAATCAGAGATTATGGACAAAGAAGCGAATTACAGAAAGGCAATTCGCTTACAGGCGAAAATTTCTGGACTAGTCGCTGCGTTTTCTCGCATTCGCAAAGGACTTGAGCCTGTACAGCCAAAAGAAGAATACAGCTATGCTGCAAACTTCTTGTATATGCTAAATGGCGAAGAGCCATCACCAGTAGAAATTGAAGCCATTGATAAGGCGCTTATTCTACATGCGGATCATGAATTAAACGCATCGACATTTACAGCACGTGTATGTGTTGCTACACTATCAGATATCTACTCTGGTGTGACAGCGGCTATCGGTGCGCTGAAAGGACCGCTTCATGGCGGCGCTAATGAAGGCGTGATGAAGATGCTTTCAGAAATTGGCGAAGTTGAAAACGTAGATTCCTATATTCATGGTAAGCTAGAGAAGAAAGAAAAAATTATGGGCTTTGACCACCGTGTATACCGTCAAGGTGACCCGCGTGCAAAGCATCTAAAAGAAATGAGCCAACGTTTAACAAACCTCACTGGCGAGCCGAAATGGTATGAAATGTCTGTTCGCGCAGAGGAAATCGTGACATCAGAGAAAAATCTTCCACCAAATGTTGATTTTTATTCTGCATCTGTATATCACAGTCTTGGCATTGATCATGACTTGTTTACACCAATTTTCGTGATCAGCCGATTCTCTGGATGGATTGCTCATATTCTAGAGCAATATGACAACAACCGACTCATCCGTCCAAGAGCTGATTACATTGGACCTGATCTTCAAACCTTTGTTCCGATCAGTGAAAGAGACTAATGTTTATAGAATAAGCGGGGGCTGATTTCAAAAGGCCAATCAGCCTCCATATCAACATCAACAAAAAACGAATCACGTGAAAAACTTTTTTGCTTGCAGACATCAAGCCAAGAAGTTTCAAATATTCACTACATAACCTGGGAGGTAATATCATTGTCACAAGGCGAAAAAATTACAGTTACTGGCGGCGTATTGAATGTACCAAATAATCCAATCATCCCGTTTATCGAAGGGGACGGAATCGGTCCTGACATTTGGAAAGCAGCATCAAGAGTACTTGAAGCAGCTGTAGAAAAAGCATATAAAGGTGAAAAGCAAATCACTTGGAAAGAAGTATATGCAGGTGAGAAAGCTTACAATAAAACTGGAGAGTGGCTTCCTGAGCAAACGCTTGAAGACATTCGTGAATACTTAATTGCGATTAAAGGACCACTAACAACACCAATTGGCGGAGGAATCCGTTCATTAAACGTGGCACTTAGACAAGAGCTTGATTTATTCACATGCTTACGTCCAGTTCGCTGGTTCAAAGGCGTACCTTCTCCTGTTAAACGTCCAGAAGACACAGACATGGTGATCTTCCGTGAGAACACAGAAGATATTTATGCTGGTATCGAGTATGCAAAAGGTTCAGACGAAGTGAAGAAGTTAATTGACTTCTTGAAAAACGAATTAGGTGTGAACAAAATCCGTTTCCCAGAAACGTCTGGTATCGGAATCAAGCCAGTTTCTGAAGAGGGAACATCCCGTCTTGTCAGAGCGGCTATCCAATATGCAATTGACCAAGGCCGTAAATCTGTGACGCTTGTTCACAAAGGAAACATCATGAAATTTACAGAAGGTGCCTTCAAAAACTGGGGCTACGAAGTGGCTGAAAAAGAGTTTGGCGACAAAGTCTTTACATGGGCACAATATGATCGTATTGTAGAACAAGATGGAAAAGATGCGGCAAACAAAGCGCAAAGTGAAGCAGAAGCTGCTGGCAAAATCATTGTCAAAGACAGCATTGCAGATATTTTCCTTCAACAAATCCTAACTCGTCCAGCTGAGTTCGATGTTGTGGCTACAATGAACTTAAATGGAGATTACATCTCTGATGCACTTGCAGCACAAGTTGGTGGAATTGGTATCGCACCAGGAGCGAACATCAACTACGAAACAGGACACGCTATTTTTGAAGCGACTCACGGAACAGCACCAAAATATGCTGGTCTTGATAAAGTGAATCCATCTTCTGTTCTTCTATCAGGCGTGCTGTTACTTGAGCACCTTGGCTGGCAGGAAGCAGCTGATCTAGTGATTCAATCTGTTGAAAAAACAATTGCATCTAAAGTCGTCACTTACGATTTTGCTAGATTAATGGATGGCGCAACAGAAGTAAAATGTTCTGAGTTTGCTGACGAGCTCATCAAAAACTTGTCTTGATTCTTAAACTTTAAAGTTAAAGGGGAAAAAGGAAATGGCAAACAAGCGTAAAAAAGTATCTGTCATCGGAGCAGGTTTTACTGGAGCAACTACAGCATTTTTAACAGCTCAAAAAGAATTAGCGGATGTCGTCTTAGTTGATATCCCGCAGCTTGAGAACCCAACAAAAGGGAAAGCTCTTGATATGCTGGAAGCAAGCCCTGTTCAAGGCTTCGATGCGAACATTACAGGCACTTCTAACTACGAAGATACAGCCGGTTCTGATGTCGTGGTCATTACGGCAGGAATTGCAAGAAAGCCGGGAATGAGCCGTGACGATCTCGTGTCAACAAATGAAAAAATCATGCGCAGCGTGACACGCGAAATCGTTAAATATTCTCCAGAAGCCATTATTGTTGTGTTAACAAACCCTGTTGATGCAATGACATATGCAGTTTATAAAGAATCAGGATTACCAAAAGAAAAAGTCATTGGACAATCGGGTATTCTTGATACAGCACGTTTCCGTACGTTTGTTGCTCAAGAATTAAACCTATCTGTCAAAGATGTGACGGGCTTTGTCCTTGGTGGACATGGTGATGACATGGTTCCGCTTGTTCGTTACTCTTATGCAGGCGGTATCCCGCTTGAAACATTGATTCCAAAAGATCGAATTGATGCGATTGTTGAAAGAACAAGAAAAGGCGGCGGCGAAATCGTGAACCTATTAGGTAACGGTAGTGCCTATTATGCACCTGCTGCTTCACTTGTAGAAATGGTTGAGGCGATTCTAAAAGATCAGCGCCGCGTAATCCCAACGATTGCTTACCTTGAAGGTGAATATGGCTACGAAGGCATTTACCTTGGTGTACCAACAATCGTAGGTGGAAACGGCCTTGAGCAGATCATTGAGCTTGAGCTGACAGAAGAAGAAAGAAGTCAGCTAGACCGTTCTGTTGAATCTGTTAAGAACGTCATGAAAGTATTGTCTTAATATGAAAAAAAGAAGGCTTCTCTTATGAGGGGCCTTCTTTTTGTTTACAAAACAAATCTTGTCGAAATTTTAAATTGTCCTCTTGTTAAGCTTTCGTTAAAATGAAAGAGAAAGCATGACTTCTCGCTTTTCACATAAGATACAAAAAAACGGATGCAGGGGAAATCACTAATTGGAGGCACAACATGAATAAAAAAATATTAGTTGTGGATGATGAAGAATCGATTGTAACACTTCTAAGCTATAACCTAGAAAGGGCGGGCTATGATGTCGTCACAGCAAGAGATGGGGAAGAAGCGCTTGAAAAAGCAGCAAGTGAACAGCCTGATCTCATTGTATTAGATTTAATGCTTCCGAAGATGGACGGCATTGAAGTGTGCAAACAACTGAGAATTCAAAAAATGATGTTCCCTATTTTAATGCTGACAGCAAAGGACGATGAATTTGATAAGGTGCTCGGCCTTGAACTTGGAGCCGATGATTACATGACAAAGCCATTCAGTCTTAGAGAAGTGGGTGCTCGGGTAAAAGCCATCTTAAGAAGAGCGCAGCAATCTCAGCCTGTCCCCACGCAAGAGGACAAGGAAGAGGTCATTGCAGACCAAATCAAAATTGGTGAACTGCGCATTTTACCAGAACACTACGAAGTGTACTTCCAAGAAGAACGCCTAGAGCTTACGCCGAAGGAATTTGAACTGCTGCTTTATTTGGCCAAGCATAAAGGACGTGTCCTCACACGTGATCTGCTGCTAAGTGCCGTTTGGAATTATGACTTTGCAGGTGACACTCGTATTGTGGATGTACACATCAGCCACTTGCGGGACAAAATTGAAAAGAATACGAAAAAACCAACATACATTAAAACCATTCGCGGCTTAGGCTACAAATTGGAGGAGCCAAAGCCAAATGAGTAAAATAAGAACCCGCCTGTTTTCGGGACTTATTTTTCTCCTTTTTATTGTGTTTGTCGCACTTGGCCTTTTTCTGGATCACATGTTCCATGTTTTTTATGAAACAAAATTAACGGAACGAATGGAAAATGAATCGAGCTTTCTTCTTTCTTCCATGGATGGTGATGATCTGCAGGCGAAGCAAAACAAGGAGATCCTCAATCAGGCAAAGCAGCATCTCGACATGAATGCGTCAATTGTGGATCTGAAGGGGAATATCATACATACAACGGGTCAAGCGGAGCAAAGGGGCATCATTCAAAACACACTGAACAATGAACGGCTTCAAACAAAAGGCGTCGTCATTGAGGATGAGAAGGATGCGCTGTTTCATTACGCAGTCCCTATTCTGAAACAAAACGAACCGGCAGGCTATTTATTTCTCCATGCGTCATTCCAGCCTTTAAACGAAATTGATGGCCAGCTTTGGCTCGCATTAGCCGTTTGTCTTGGCTCGGCGATTATTATTATCGTTTTCTTTGGATACCGCATGTCGATGAAATATGTAAAACCGATAGATTATGCCACAAAGGTAGCCAAACAGCTGGAACGCGGGAACTATGATACCAATCATTATGAAGAGCTCATCATTGAAACTAGTGAGCTTAATACATCAATGAAGCGTCTGGCAGAAAGCCTTCAAGAAATGACAAGCACTGGGGAAATGCAGCGGGACCGTCTGCAAACAGTCATTGAAAACATCGGTGCAGGAATTATTTTGATTGATAAGATGGGGTATATCAACCTAGTCAATCGAACCTTCCGCAAGCAGTTTAAGGTGCAAAAGCACATTTACATGCACAAGCTGTATCATGAAGCATTTACACATGACGAAATTATTGAGCTGATTGATGAAATTTTTATGACAGAAACGAAGGTGCGAAAGTTTTTACGCCTAGCCGTTGACATTGAACGGCGCTACTTCCAAGTGGATGGTGTCCCGATTTTAAGTACAGACGATGAATGGAAAGGAATTGTCCTTGTGTTTCATGACGTGACAGAAACAAAGCAGCTCGAGCAGATGCGAAAAGATTTTGTCGCCAATGTGTCTCACGAATTAAAGACGCCGATTACGTCGATTAAAGGATTCTCCGAAACCCTTCTTGATGGAGCGATTGATGACAAAGAAGCGCTGACACAATTCCTTTCCATCATTTTAAAAGAGAGTGTCCGACTCGAAACTCTCATTCAAGATTTACTCGATCTTTCCAAAATCGAGCAGCAGCATTTCAAATTAAATATTCAAGACGCCAATGCGTCAGAAATCATTCAAGAGATTGAAGTCCTTTTAAAACAAAAGGCTGCGGAAAAAGGTATTCAATTACAAGTGCGTATCCCGAAAGAGCCTGTCTATGTGATGGCAGATCCGCTGAGATTAAAGCAAATCTTCCTCAATCTCGTCAACAATGCTCTTACCTATACACCAGAGGGAGGGAGTGTCACCATTTCGGCAAGACCGCGGAAAGGCGCCTATGAATTTGATGTAGCAGATACAGGAATCGGCATGAAGAAAAGAGAGATTCCAAGAATATTTGAGAGATTTTATCGAATTGATAAAGATAGAAGTAGAAATTCAGGCGGAACAGGACTTGGTCTTGCGATTGTCAAACACCTTGTGGAGGCGCATGAAGGGACGATTTCAGTCCATAGCAAACAAGGCAAAGGAACGACTTTTACAGTGAGCCTGAAATCAAAATAGGGAAAAAAGGAATGTCACGTTAAAATTTACATGATCTTTACAATGGATTCATGTTTAGTTAAACAATCATTGGTAGGATGAATAGGAACCCCTTCATCCAAGGAGCCAATTTTGTAAGGACGAAAACACTTGTTGTTTTCGTCCCTTTTTTTATGCAGGTTCGACTATTTTCTTTTCAAAATAAACTTTGATAAAATGATGATACAATGTGTGAAAGAGACGGCTGAAATGGCTCAGCCGATGGAGGATTAAAACATGACAGACAAAAAGAAATTAGTACTAGTGGATGGAAACAGTCTCGCTTATCGAGCTTTTTTTGCTTTGCCGCTATTATCAAATGATAAAGGCGTCCATACAAATGCCATTTATGGCTTTGCAATGATCTTAATGAAGATGCTCGAGGACGAGAAGCCAACCCATATGCTCGTCGCATTTGATGCGGGGAAAACAACGTTCCGCCACGAGACATTTAAAGAATATAAAGGCGGAAGACAAAAAACGCCGCCAGAGCTATCAGAACAAATGCCGTTTATCCGTGAACTATTAGATGCCTATCAGGTGAAAAGGTACGAGCTTCCTCAATACGAGGCTGACGATATTATCGGGACATTGGCTGTGGAGGCAGAAAAAGACGGCTTTGAAGTGAAAATTTTCTCAGGAGATAAGGACTTAACGCAGCTCTCAACAGACCATACGACGGTAGCAATTACGAAAAAAGGCATTACAGAAGTAGAATATTACACACCGGCTCATATTGAAGAAAAATATGGTCTGCGCCCAGATCAAATCATCGACATGAAAGGCTTGATGGGAGATTCCTCAGATAATATCCCAGGGGTGCCCGGTGTAGGGGAAAAAACAGCGATAAAATTGTTAAAGCAGTTTGAAACGGTAGAAAACCTGCTTGAACATATTGACGAAGTCAGTGGTAAAAAACTCAAAGAAAAGCTTGAAGAATATAAAGAGCAAGCGGTGATGAGTAAACAACTCGCAACGATTCTTGTAGAAGCGCCAATTGATGTATCAAGCAAGGATCTCGCATATGAAGGTCCTCATATGGATCAAGTGATCTCTCTTTATAAAGAACTAGGCTTTCAAACGCTGCTAGAGCGTCTAGGAGAAGCACCAGAAACAGGTGAACAGGTCGAAGTTGAAGCATTAGAAGTGAAAAAAATGACTGATGTAACGGATGAAATGCTGACAGATCACGCCGCCCTTGTGGTAGAACAGCTTGGAGATAATTATCATGAAGCGGATTTGATCGGTTTTGCGATTCATAATGAAAACGGTGCGTTTTTTATCACGAAAGAAGATGCACTTCAATCAGATGCATTTAAACAATGGGTACAGGATGAAACGAAGAAGAAATGGGTCTTCGATTCAAAAAGAGCAGTTGTCGCCCTCAGATGGCACGATGTCGATCTAAAAGGTGTCGATAACGATGTCCTGCTCGCTTCCTATGTCGTCAATCCTCAGAAATCCTATGAGGACGTCGCAAGTGTAGCGAAGGAATACGGTCTTAACATCGCATTTTCTGATGAAAAAGTGTACGGAAAAGGAGCAAAGCAGGCGATCCCACCTGAAGATGAACTGAAGGAACATCTTGGACGAAAAGCAGCGGCGATCTCTGCTCTGCATGATTTAACACTTGAAGCACTAGAAAAAAATGATCAACATGAACTGTATGAAGACTTAGAGCTGCCGCTTGCCCTCATCTTAGGTGAAATGGAATCACTTGGCGTAAAGGTAGATATTGAGCGCCTAGAGAAGATGGGTGAAGAGTTAGCGAAAAAGCTGAAAGAATATGAGGAAACCATTCACCGCTTAGCAGGTGAAACGTTTAACATCAATTCTCCTAAACAGCTTGGCGTGATTCTTTTTGAAAAATTAGGTCTGCCGATTATTAAAAAGACAAAAACAGGCTACTCGACATCTGCGGATGTTCTTGAAAAGCTTGAAGATAAGCACGAAATCATTCGGTCTATTCTGCATTACCGCCAAATTGGAAAGCTCCAATCGACCTATGTGGAAGGCTTAATGAAGGTAACGCGCAAGGATACACATAAAGTGCATACACGATTTAATCAAGCGCTCACGCAAACAGGAAGACTAAGCTCAACAGATCCCAACTTGCAAAACATCCCAATTCGTTTAGAGGAAGGACGGAAGATTCGTCAAGCATTCGTTCCATCAAAAGAAGGCTGGCTTATGTTTGCTGCTGACTATTCACAAATTGAGCTGCGTGTACTCGCTCATATTTCTCAGGATGAGAATTTGATCGAAGCGTTTACGCAAGATATGGATATTCACACGAAAACAGCGATGGACGTGTTCCATGTCTCAGAAGAAGAAGTGACTTCCTCTATGAGAAGACAAGCCAAGGCTGTCAACTTCGGAATTGTATATGGAATCAGTGACTATGGATTATCTCAAAATCTTGGGATCACAAGAAAAGAAGCGGCTGCCTTTATCGAACGCTATTTAACAAGCTTTAAAGGCGTGAAAACCTATATGGAAGAGATTGTGCAGGAAGCGAAACAAAAAGGATATGTCACGACACTTCTCAAACGCAGACGGTATATCCCGGATATCACCAGCCGTAATTTTAATATCAAAAGCTTTGCGGAAAGAACAGCCATGAACACACCGATCCAAGGAAGTGCAGCTGATATTATTAAAAAAGCCATGATTGATATGGCGCGTAAGTTAAAAGAAGAAAACTTGCAGGCAAATCTTTTATTACAGGTGCACGATGAATTGATCTTCGAAGCGCCGAAAGAAGAAATTGCCATACTCGAAAAAATTGTCCCTGAAGTCATGGAAAATGCACTTCAGCTAGATGTGCCGCTAAAAGTTGATTTTGCTTCAGGCCCATCTTGGTACGACGCAAAATAATAGAGAGAGAAAAAGGAGCGAGGAGCATGCCGGAATTACCAGAAGTTGAAACCGTCCGGCGCACACTCAAGCGGTTAGTCGAAGGAAAAACGATTGAAACGGTCGATATCAAATGGCCAAATATCATCAAACGTCCTGGGGAGCCGGAAGAGTTCGCAAGAAGGATGGTAGGAGAAACGATACAAACCATTGAAAGAAGAGGAAAGTTCCTGCTCTTTCATTTAGACCACTACGTAATGGTCTCCCATTTAAGGATGGAAGGGAAATACCGTGTACATGAAGCGCATGAGCCATACGATAAACATGTACACGTCGTCTTTACTTTTACAGATGGTACTGAGCTTCGGTATCATGATGTGCGTAAATTTGGCACAATGCATTTATTTCAGCCGGGGGAAGAGGAAAAGGAACTCCCGCTCTCACAGCTGGGGTATGAGCCTTTTGATGATCAATTCACTCCGGAATATTTATGGGAGCAATTGAAAAAAACATCTCGTGTGGTCAAAACAGCGCTGCTTGATCAAAAGATTGTCGTGGGACTAGGTAATATTTATGTAGATGAGGTTTTGTTTAAAGCAGGCATTCATCCAGAAACAAAAGCGAATCAGCTCAGCCTTGAATCGTGTAAAGTGCTTCACAGGCATATTATCGATACACTTCAAGTAGCGGTAGATGCAGGAGGAAGCACGATTCGCTCATATATCAATTCACAAGGTGATATTGGAACATTTCAGCTGCAGCTTCTTGTGTATGACCGGCGGGGAGAGCCTTGTCAAACATGCGGAAGCATCATTGAGAAAACAGTAGTCGGAGGGCGCGGCACACATTTTTGTGTAACCTGCCAAAAACGTCCTCAATAAAAATCAGCCATCAGCATGCTTCCTTTTTGCTGTGCATACGATAAAAAACATTCATTTTTCAGCAAGGTGTAGACTGACACACAGCCCACCTGCTCTTCATATAGTGAAGAAGAGTCTAAGGACGCCTAGAGACTCTTGATCATCGTTGCATGAACAGAAAGGAAGAGTTCAGGTATGATTTCGATTTCGCTCCTGTTTTTAGCTATTGCAGTCAGCATTGACAGCTTTTCTGTAGGCTTTACGTATGGACTTCGTAAAATGAAGATTCCATTTAAAGCGATTGTCATTATTGCATGCTGTTCAGGGATTGTGCTGCTCATTTCTATGCTGATTGGCAGCCTGCTGACGACATTCCTCCCTGTCTCAGTGACAGATAAACTTGGTGGAGGCATTTTGATCGCCATTGGACTTTGGGTCCTTTATCAATTTTACAAACCAGCGAAAGAGCGTGACTTGC
Source organism: Bacillus sp. G1(2015b) (assembly GCF_001482475.1). Taxonomy (NCBI): domain Bacteria; kingdom Bacillati; phylum Bacillota; class Bacilli; order Caryophanales; family Bacillaceae; genus Bacillus; species Bacillus sp. G1(2015b). Next base: position 104,544 of record NZ_LKIC01000023.1, read on the forward strand.
TACTTCATGAAAAGACATTGCTTAATGTGGAAGTGCAATCACTTGGTCTTGTCATTCAAATTTTGCGCAAACCGACAAGTGCAGATATTGACCGTTCTGGGACGATTAATGGAATAGAAGCGGTGCTTCTTGGGATTGCTTTATCCATTGATGCATTTGGCGCAGGGATTGGCGCTGCGATTCTAGGCTTTTCACCAATTGTCATGAGTATCACTGTGGCCGTGATGAGCTCACTCTTTGTATGTATCGGGCTTCGTTCTGGTCATTACTTGGCAAAATGGCGCTGGATCGATAAGCTTGCATGCTTACCAGGGCTTCTGCTCATTTTAATTGGGGTGTGGAAGCTGTAAAGGAGGAAATCAATTGACGCTTGTCATTGGATTAACAGGCGGGATTGCTAGTGGAAAAAGCACCGTCTCGCAAATGATAAAAGAGCAGGGCATCCGGGTCGTGGACGCAGATGTCATTGCAAAAGAAGCGGTTGCCAAAGGTACACCAGCTCTTCAACAAATCGTTCAAACCTTTGGCGAGGATGTTCTCCTGCCAAATGGGGAGCTGAACCGGCAGCAGCTTGGAGCCATCATTTTTTCTGATGAAGAGAAAAGAAAGCAGCTGAATGCGATTGTTCATCCTGAAGTGAGAAAGGAAATGCTCAAACAGCGAGATGAAGGGGTTAGTCAGCAAGAAACCTTCGTTGTCCTCGATATCCCGCTTTTATTTGAAAGTCAGCTGGAAAGCCTTGTCGACCGCATCATTGTGGTGTATACAACGCCTGAATTGCAGCTGTCGCGGCTCATGAATCGAAATGACCTCAGCGAGGAAGAAGCGCTGAATCGTATTCACTCTCAGCAGTCTCTTGAGGAGAAATGTAAAAAAGCAGACCGTGTGATAGAGAACACACAAGATCTCGCGTTTATCAGAAAGCAATTGCAGAACATATTAAATGAATGGGAACATACAGATAAGTAAGAGTACATACACGTACTCTTCTTTTTTTATGCTTTATTCTTATTTCCTTTGAAAAGAACAGCCCTTTTTAGAAAATATACGTTTATATACTGGCAATTACATTCTAATGTGATATACTAATTTCATAAATAAATTTATTGAGTATAACACATAATAGAGGAGTGACCTGTTCATGAAGGTAAAAGCAGCGATCAATGGGTTTGGCAGAATTGGACGCATGGTCTTCAGAAAAGCAATGCTTGATGATCAAATTCAAATTGTAGCGGTGAACGCAAGCTATCCTGCCGAAACGCTAGCACATTTAATTAAATATGACACAAATCATGGACGTTACGAATGTGATGTGACAGCAGAAGATGACGCCTTGATTGTAAATGGCAAAAGAGTGCTTTTGCTTAATAATAGAGACCCAAAGCAGCTTCCATGGGGAGAGCTTGGGATTGATATCGTCATTGAAGCAACAGGTAAATTTAATTCAAAAGATCAAGCGATGGGCCATATAGATGCTGGAGCGAAAAAAGTCGTTCTAACAGCTCCAGGTAAAAATGAAGACATTACGATTGTGATGGGTGTCAATGAGGATGATCTTGATCCTGAAAAGCACGTCATTATTTCAAACGCATCTTGTACAACAAACTGTTTAGCACCAGTTGTGAAACTGTTAGATGATGAATTTGGCATCGACAACGGGTTAATGACAACGGTTCATGCTTATACAAATGATCAAAAAAATATCGATAACCCGCATAAGGATCTGCGCCGGGCAAGAGCATGTGCTCAGTCCATTATTCCAACTACGACAGGTGCCGCTAAAGCGCTTTCTTTAGTGCTTCCGCACATGAAAGGGAAATTGCATGGGCTTGCACTCCGCGTGCCAGTTTCCAATGTGTCGATGGTTGACCTTGTTGTAGACTTAAAAAAAGATGTCACAGCAGAAGAAGTCAATGCAGCCTTCTCAAATGCATCTAAAACATCTCTTGCTGGTATTTTAGATTACACAGATGAGCCGCTTGTCTCTACGGACTTTAACACGAACCCTTACTCAGCAGTCGTTGATGGATTGACAACGATGGTAATGGAAGGGAGAAAAGTAAAAGTTCTTGCATGGTATGACAATGAATGGGGTTATTCATGCCGAGTGGTTGACCTTGTGAAATTTGTCGGCGCACAGATGAAAGAGCTTTCTGCTGTTTGAAATGAAGAAGACGATCGTCCCTTTTCAAGAAATGAGAGAAAATCCCACTAAAAACACAGCTTGCAAAATGGGTCTAAACAAAGTATACTATTTTTCGTGAACTTCTTGTTCGCAGACTCATTCGGGTATACTTAAAGGGTTAGGACCTCTTAGGACTAACTTTCCCCCGTGGTATATGTCCGGTCCGGCTGCTTAGAACTTCACTCTTTCATTCTTGTTTAAAGGGGGGTCCATGATGGAAACAATCGGACGTCACGTTATCTCCGAGCTATGGGGATGCGACTGTGATAAACTGAACGACATGGATTTTATTGAAAAAACGTTTGTAAATGCAGCTTTGAAATCAGGAGCTGAGGTAAGAGAGGTTGCTTTTCACAAATTTGCACCTCAAGGAGTAAGTGGAGTTGTCATTATTTCTGAATCTCATCTGACAATTCACAGCTTTCCTGAACATGGTTATGCGAGCATAGATGTTTATACTTGCGGCGACCTAGATCCGAATATTGCAGCAGATCATATCGGAGATGAATTAGGTGCTGAAACAAGAGAAAACATCGAAATTCCTCGAGGCATGGGACCTGTACAAGTAAAACAGGCACAAGCCAAAGCACTGTAAACATAAAAAAGATTGCAATGGGAGCTGGCCAAAAGCATTAAATGCCTTTGTGTTATGCTCCTTTTTATATTTATTTAATAAAAAATCCAACATTCCCCAGCTTGTCTATACTTTTGTTCTAGGAAAACAAAGGTTTTTTTTATAAAATAAAGAAAGAGGCATTATGGCAAAGGGGATACGTGTATGATTTTAAGACAAAATTTTAAACGGTTCATGTCAAACCATACAGAAACATCTGACGAGCATCCAGTGTCAGAACTGAAAAGCCATTACTACAAATCGACGAATGCACAAGTTTTTCAAGCGGTGGAAGCCATTCTTTCCCGAAACGATTCCTATCAAGTGACATCTGTTTCAGCAGAACGAGGTGAAATCAGCGCAAACATACGATTGCCGAAAAAAGCCTTTCTCGTAGCGACTGTCATTTCAATTCGTCCTTTTGAAACAGCTGTCGATTTTAATGTAACAACAGAAACGGCCCTGCCAACAGATTTCGGCTATAGTCAGAAGACCGTTCTGTCCCTTTATGATGAACTAGACAAACAACTTCCAAGAATAGATCGGAGCTGATGATATGAAATGTCCCACATGTCAGCACCTTGGCACAAGGGTGCTTGATTCAAGACCAGTAGATGAAGGGAAATCCATCCGTCGTAGAAGAGAGTGTGAAAGCTGTCAATATCGCTTTACGACGTTTGAGAAATTAGAAGAATTACCGCTGATTGTGGTGAAAAAAGAAGGGATTCGAGAAGAATTCAGCCGGGAAAAAATGCTAAGAGGACTCATCAAAGCGTGTGAAAAGCGTCCTGTCGCTTTAAAGCAGCTGGAGGATGTCTGCTTTAATATCGAAAAAGAACTGCGCAATCAAGGCATGTCAGAAGTGAAAAGCGAGCTTGTAGGTGAAATGGTGATGGACGAGCTGGCGAAAATTGATGAAGTGTCTTACGTCAGGTTTGCCTCGGTTTACCGGCAGTTTAAAGACATCAATGTCTTTATTGATGAATTAAAAGATCTATTAAAGAAAGAACGCTAAAAAGAGCTGGAGATTCTTCATGCTCTTTTTCCTGCGTAAAGCGTAAAACGCAAAAAGAGTGTACAATGGAAACAATCGCAATTCATGGGGAGGATCAGCAAATGACAGAGCATTGGAAGGAAGTGCTAGCCGTCGATCCGTATGTCGTCAAAAGCGCTTCATTGCTCGGTGACATCGATAGACAGCTCATCACTCTTTTATATCAGCCGCTTATTGGCATGTCCGCTTTCAGCTTATACATGACGCTGTGGGGAGAGCTGGAACAAAATCGTATGTGGGGAAAACCTGCACCTCACCGGCAGCTCATGGTCATGCTGCAGACGAATTTAAATGATATTTTTGAGGAACGTTTAAAGCTTGAAGCAATCGGCTTACTCCGCACATATGAACAGGAAACGGAAGAAGGCAGACTGTTTACATATGAGCTTGTACCGCCGCTAAGACCGGATGAATTTTTCCAAGATGGTATGCTGAATGTCCTGCTGTACCATCGTGTAGAGAAAGCAAAATATATGCAGCTTCGTGATTATTTCTCTTACCCAGGTGTTCCTGCAGAAGCAAAGAACATTTCACGGTCGTTTGAAGAAGTCTTTCACGTATTGCAGCCAGGCGAACGCAAGATGACAGAAGAGATTCATCAGGCGACATCGCTTGATCAAGGCTATGAATATGTGACTGTTGGATCGAGTCAGCCGGCACCGCTCTCAGACGAATCCTTCGATTTCGATCTATTGTTAGCGGGTATGTCTGACATGATGATTCCAAGAAAGGCTTTGACAAAGCAGGTAAAAGAAACAATTAAGAAGTTAGCTGTTGTATACGGCATCACCCCGCTTCAAATGCAAAATATTGTAGCAGGTGCATGCGGTTCGGATCAAATGATCTCAACAGAAGAGCTGAGAAAAGCAGCAAGAGACTGGTACCAAATTGAATACAGAGGCGAACAGCCAAAGCTGATTGATCAAAAACAGCCAAGACACTTGCGGCAAGATGCTTCAAAGACGCCGGCAGCGGATACTCCAGATGCAAAATTGATTGAAAAGCTGGATCATATTTCGCCTAGAGAGCTGCTAAAAGACATGGCAGATGGCATTGAGCCGACGTATGCCGACCTAAGAATTGTCGAAGATATCATGCTCGAGCAGCAGCTAGAGCCAGGTGTCATGAATGTTCTCATCTACTATACCTTACTCAAAACAGATATGAAGCTGTCGAAAACATACATGCAAAAAATCGCCGCTCATTGGGTAAGAAAGAAAATCAAAACCGTTGCTGCGGCGATGAAAATTGCCAAAGAAGAGAACAGACAAATGACAGAGTGGGCGCAGCAGAAAAAGCAGCGCAGCACATATGGTTCAGGAAAAGTCGTCAGGGAAGAGAAACTGCCTGACTGGATGAAAGAAACCGAAACGAAAGAACAGCCGGCAAAAGAGCAAACGGACAATCTGTCTACAGAAGACCTCGAACGAGAAAAAGAAAAACTGTTAGATCAGTTTAAAAATATGAAAAAGTACAATGCACATTAAGGTGAGGTGAGATGGGATGAAACCGATCGGTCGTTCATTTGAACAGCTAAAAGGACGAGTAGATTTTCGCGTGAGATACAATCAGATTAAAGAAAGTGTGTTATCTGATGAAGATGTGAAGGCCTTTTTACAGAAGCATCAAGAAGAAATACATGAAGATATGATCAATCGCAGCTTGAACCGGCTCTTTGAATATGTGCAGCAGTCGAAGGGTTGCTCTTACTGCTTAGATGACGAAAACGTCAATGCCATTTTAGATGGGTATCACCCGAAGCTTGTAATCAAAGGTCAGAGTATTGATATTGAATATTCCCCTTGTCCAGTCAAGCTGCGGCTCGATAGACAGAAAAAACAGCAAGAGCTGATGAAAAGCATGTATATTCCGCAAAATGTCCTTCAAGCGACGTTCGCTGATCTGAACGTTGTGGGAAGACAAGAGGTCATCCAAAAAGTAGGTCAATTCCTCCAAAGCTATGATGAGACTGGAAAAGGAAAAGGCTTGTATTTACACGGAAAATTTGGAGTAGGAAAAACGTATATTCTGGCAGCCATTGCGCAGCAGCTAGCGGAGAAAGAATACCCATCTCTCCTTGTTTACGTGCCTGAATTTGTGAGAGAGTTAAAAAATTCGTTAGCTGATCATACGCTAGAAGAAAAGCTGAATATGGTTAAATCCACCCCGATTTTAATGCTTGATGATATTGGAGCAGAATCGATGACAAGCTGGGTGCGGGATGAGCTGCTCGGTACGATCTTACAATACCGTATGGCAGAGCAGCTGCCGACGTTTTTCTCTTCTAATTTCTCACCAAATGAGCTGAAGCATCACTTTACGTACTCACAGCGCGGGGAAAAAGAAGAGGTCAAAGCCGCTCGTTTAATGGAACGGATTCTCTATTTAGCAGAGCCGGTCTTGCTCGAAGGAGAAAATCGCCGTCATTTATAAAAACGTATGTCACCTGAAGGAGGAGCAAATGAAATGAACAAAAGAAAATGGCTGCTTTTTCTTGTGATTGGCATTCTTGCTGCTGCGTTGTGGTGGCTGAATAAACAGCATCTTCAGCTCGCGCCGAAAGATGTGAAGAATTGGGTGCTTCAATTTGGGATACTGGCTCCCTTTGTTTTTCTTTTCTTATCTCTTTTCCGCCCGTTTGTTCTCGTCCCGATTACAGTCTTTTCTTTGGCGGCAGGTTTGGCATTCGGCAGTGTCCTTGGGACGATTTATGCCCTCATTGGGGCTACAGCCGGGGCAACAGGCTCCTTCATGATTGCTTCAACCTTTCGTGCAAAAAAGAAGGAAACGGAATCAAACAGCCGAAAGCTGAAAGCGGTGACGTCCCGCATTCAGGAGCATGGATTTCTTTATATTTTGTTATTGCGTATTGCACCGATTCATTTTGATTTCGTCAGCTATGCGGCAGCTGCTTCACGTGCAAATTATCGTGCATTTGTGGCAGCCACCTTTTTAGGCTTAATACCGGGTACAATTGCGTTAAATGTTCTCGGCTCAAGCTTTGTCAGCGGCAATTATGCCGCCTTAGTGGTTGTTTGTTTGATTTATTTGATCTTTATCTCCGTTCCACTCATTTTAAAAAGAAAGATGCCTGATTTATTTTAGGCGTCTATTTTTTATGTTTCCCCCATATATATGTAACAGATGTCGTTAGGGGGGACAAACATGCTTGAAATAATCTTTGAAGATGAATATGATACCGCCGCTTTTTTACATCTTGCTGAACACTTGGACAGTCGGCATCACATGTCAATTCAACAAGGGAAAGAGCGGCTTCTCATAGAGGCGAAGGAATCAGAAGAAGCACTTGAGCACATTGTGCGGCCATTATTGGTTCACTTTTTTTTGGAATGCAAAGAAAATGAGCGCATGCGCAGCATCCTTGAAAACACCTATTTATTTAAAGATCCCGAAGAGCAGCACCAAATTCTTTCCATCGCTCACAGTATCATGAACGGGGACTTAGATGATATTCCCGGCATTCAGCAAGAGCCGTCAAGAGAAGCCCTTTTAAAAAAGGAGCTTGAGGCAATTTCTTTACAGCAAGGTGTTTTTTCAATTGGTTCATTTATGACATTTAGGCTGTCAGAGTATGATCGAAGGCTGAAGAACTATGTTGAAGTGTCCATTGAAGAATACAAAATGGAGCAAGAGTATCAAAACTTCATTCAATCGCTTCGAGACTATGTGATGGCAAGAGAGCCTAGGCTCGAAAAAGTACATGTTGTGCATCAGGACCGCCTGGTGATTTGGGAATTTCGCTACGCTTCTGAGCGTGATCAAAAACAATACATAGACAGACAGTTTGTAAGAGAGCATCCAATGTATATTGATTCGCAGCTGATTGCACCGCTTGTCTCCATTGCACCGCAAAAAATTGACCTATTTACAAATGATACAGGTCACTCGATGGTGCAAACGATTCAAAATATTTTTCAAGAAAGGGTCGAGGTGTTCCCATCTCATTCATTCCAAGAGCACAATGTTCAATTTGTACATGACCATTTTGACAAGAAAAGTGAAAAGCTTTCTTGATTTTCACGAAAAAACGTTTTATAATACGGTGTAACTTCATACAGAGACCGTATTGATAAGGACATGAACAAATGAACACCCGCTTAAAGAGAGGGAAGCCGCGGCTGAAAGCTTCCTAGCAGAGGACCATTTGCTTTACCACCTTTGAACATCAGCTGTGAACTTTTTAGTAATGGCTGACGGGAATTCCCGTTATCGAACCGCAAGCCGTATTTGCTTATGAAAAGCAAGCTGCAAGTACGGGAAAAAGGGTGGAACCACGATTCCGTTTATTCAACCTCGTCCCTTTCCAGGGGGCGGGGTTTTTATATTGCCAAAAAAAGGAGTGACCAGAGATGTCAGAACAAATTCAACTTACATTTCCAGATGGAGCAGTCAAGGAGTTTGACAAAACAGCGACAACAGAAGACATCGCGGCATCAATTAGCCCGGGCCTAAAGAAAAAAGCACTTGCCGGTAAATTGAACGGTAAAGAAATAGATCTGCGTACGCCGCTATTAGAAAGTGGAACAATCGAGATCATCACAGATAAAAGTGAAGAAGCACTCGACATTATGCGCCACAGCACAGCCCATTTGCTAGCGCAGGCGATCAAACGCCTGTATGGAAAAGGACATCACGTTCAGTTTGGCGTAGGTCCTGTCATCGAAAATGGCTTCTACTATGATGTGGACATCGATGTAGCCATCACACCTGAAGACTTACCAAAGATTGAAAAAGAAATGAAGAAAATCATTAACAGCAATCTGCCAATTGAGCGAATTGAAGTATCAAGAGAAGAAGCGAAAAAGCGCTTTGAAGCGATTGGTGATGAGTTGAAGCTTGAGCTGTTAGAGGCGATTCCAGAAGGTGAAGCTGTGACGATTTATGAGCAGGGTGAATTCTTTGACCTCTGCCGCGGGATTCACTTGCCGTCTACAGGGAAAATCAAAGAGTTTAAACTGTTAAGCCTTGCAGGTGCATACTGGAGAGGTGACAGTAACAACCAAATGCTTCAGCGTATTTACGGAACAGCTTTCTTCAGCAAAGAAGATTTAAATGAGCATTTACGTCTGCTTGAAGAAGCGAAAGAACGCGATCACCGTAAGCTTGGAAAAGAGCTGAAGCTGTTTGCAAATTCCCAAAAAGTTGGTCAAGGACTTCCGCTTTGGCTGCCAAAAGGCGCAACGATCCGCCGCGTCATCGAGCGTTACATTGTCGATAAAGAAGTGCGTCTTGGCTATGAGCATGTGTACACACCAGTTCTTGCGAATGTTGAGTTGTATAAAACATCAGGACACTGGGCGCATTATCAAGAAGACATGTTCCCCGTGATGGAAATGGACAACGAAGATCTTGTTCTTCGTCCGATGAACTGTCCGCACCATATGATGATTTACAAAAACGAGCCGCACAGCTATCGCGAATTGCCAATTCGTATTGCAGAGCTTGGTACAATGCACCGCTATGAAATGTCAGGTGCCTTATCCGGCCTTCAGCGTGTCCGCGGTATGACATTAAACGATGCACACATCTTTGTTCGTCCAGATCAAATCAAAGACGAGTTCATCCGTACAGTTCGCTTAATTGAAGAAGTGTATCAAGACTTTGGCTTGAATGACTACACATTCCGCTTATCTTACCGTGATCCAGAAGATACTGAGAAGTATTTCGATGACGATGCGATGTGGAATAAAGCACAATCGATGCTGAAGGATGCAATGGACGAGCTTGGCCACGATTATTATGAAGCAGAAGGCGAAGCAGCATTTTATGGTCCGAAGCTTGATGTACAAGTGAAGACAGCTCTTGGAAAAGAAGAGACATTATCCACTGTACAGCTTGATTTCTTACTTCCAGAACGCTTCGATCTCACATATATCGGAGAAGATGGAAAGCACCATCGTCCAGTCGTCATTCATAGAGGCGTTGTTTCTACAATGGAACGCTTCGTTGCCTTCTTAATTGAAGAATACAAAGGAGCGCTGCCAACATGGCTGGCACCTGTACAATTCCAAGTCATCCCGGTTTCACCGTCTGTTCATTTAGACTATGCGAAAAAAGTGCAAGAACGTTTACAGCTTGAAGGTCTTCGTGTAGAGCTTGACAGCCGTGATGAAAAGATCGGATACAAAATTAGAGAAGCGCAAATGCAAAAGATTCCGTACATGCTTGTTGTCGGAGATCAAGAAGCAGAAAATGGCGCTGTCAATGTTAGAAAATATGGGGAACAAGATTCAGAAACAATGGATCTTGAAGCCTTTGTGAAACATGCAGTAGCAGAAGCGAAAAAATAATGAAGCAGCCAGTGATTCTTTTTAGATCACTGGCTTTTTTCTTTTTGGAAAACTTTCTCCAATAGTGATCCAATTCCTAAAAAGAGACGTTTAGATAGTACAAAAGTAAGGGTAAGTATGTACTATTGGTTTGAGACAAATTGGGGGAATGAAATCGATGAAGCAAACAACAAACACTTTATTGTCACAAGTATTGGAGCAATCAGCTGTTCTTCGTGCTTTAGAGCACTCGCTGGCAATGATTGAATTTAATGTGGCAGGTGAAGTTCTATGGGTGAACGATATTTTTGCAAAAGCCATGGGATATTCTAAAGAAGAGATGATCGGTCTTAAACATAGACAGTTTTGTCCTCCACATATTACAGAACACACAAGCTATCACATGTTTTGGAAGCGTTTGAGAGAAGGTCAAGTCTTTCAGGAAAAAGTGCAGCGGGTCACAAAAGACGGCAGCAGCTTATGGCTTGAAGCGACATATTCACCTGTTCGAGATGAAGAAGGAACTGTAGTGGGTGTTGTGAAAGTGGCGACAGATATTACGGAGAGAGAACTCTCGATGAAACAGGTTGTAGAAGACTTAAAGGAGATGTCTGCGAAATTAATGGAACGAGCAGAAGTTGGCATTCAGCATAGTCAAAGTGTCAATGCCTCCTTTAATCATATAGCAAACGAAACCGATCAAAATATGAGCTTGCTAAAAGGATTAACAGAGCAGGTAGAGTCCATCAGCTCCATTGCGTCAACCATTAACAGCATATCCTCGCAAACCCAGCTACTCGCCTTAAATGCGGCAATAGAAGCGGCACATGCGGGTTCCTATGGAAATGGCTTTAGTGTAGTGGCAGCAGAAATTCGAAAGCTTGCGACAAATTCAAAAGAAGCGATCGTCAAGGTAGATCAATATGTGAAGGCGATCCATGCAGAAGTAGAGAAGGTCAGCAGCGGAACAAGCAGGGCAAAGACAACCGTGTTTACAAACCGGGATCTTGTAAAGCTGGCAAGCGAAGAATTCATCATTGTAGGAGAAGCAGCACGCGGCTTAGACCGGCAAGCGCAAAGTCTAGCATCAATCATTTAGCTCTGTGAATAAAAAACACCCAATCTCGTCAGGAGAAGGGTGTTTTTTTGTTTTATTTTAATATATCAAACAATTCATGTAAGTCTTTGATTTCGTAATCAGGTGTCACATCTGTTTCATTTTTCTTGCCATGGCGATTGATCCAAACGGTTTGGATGCCAACGCGAGATGCGCCGAGAATATCTGTTTTTGGATTATCCCCAACCATAATCACTTCGTCTTTTGTTAAGTTTAACAGCTGAAGGCAGTGCTCAAAGATACCTGGATCAGGCTTGCCTTTCCCATAATCCCCTGAAATCACAATCTCGTTAAAATAAGGAGCAAGCTCAGGAACACCCGCAAGTTTTTCCTTTTGAAGGCTAGGATCTCCGTTTGTTAAAAGGAGCAATTCGTAGCTGCCTTTCAGGCGGTTTAAAACAGGGTATGTTTCTTCATAGACATATGGGCGTTTCCTACGCTCTGCTGCAAAGAAATCAGCCAAATATTGTCCAAATGCCTCATCGTCAATTCCCGCTGCCCTTAAGCCATTGGTCCAAGCGTTTTTGCGATATTCTGGTGCAATGGCGTTCAGCTTTTGAAAGCCTTCGCTAATCGGTTCACTAAAATTGGACCACAGTCCTTCGAAAGGATTAATGCCGATCATGACAGTATAATCATATGTTTCATAGGAAGAGTACAGCTTTCTTGCTTCTTCACGTACAATCTGTTCAAACGATTCTGGATCGAGTCCATATTTTTTTTCCGCTTCCCGGCAAGTTTCCTGAAAAGTTGTGTGAATGCTTTTTTCGTCCCAAAGCAAAGTATCATCTAAATCGAAAAATACGGCTTTCATGATCTTCTCCCTTGTTATGTATGTGTTACCTTCAATTGCAAGTGACAGGCTCATGTTCATTTTACAATAGAAGAAGAGGCCAATAAAGAAAAGATTTGAGAGATCTTTGATCATTGACCGCACATGATAGAATAGAAAGACAGTAGAGAAGACATACATCAATTGAGGTGGCCGGTTTGCTTCATTTAATTATCATGATGATCGAGCGTGTAGGGATCATCGTTATTCTAGGATTTGTGCTTGCTCATGTGAAGGGCTTTCGCAATCTATTGCTACATAATCAAGGATTTCGGAAAAAGGCAATCCTTGTCTTCATTTTTGCTTCTTTTAGCATTATCAGCAATTACACAGGAATTGAAATCCAGCAGCAAATTGTCATGAATCATGAGTTTTCTTATCATCTCGGCTCGTCAAGCTCTATCGCCAATACGAGAATTATGGGGATCGAAATGGGCGGTTTGATCGGGGGGCCGTTTGTAGGGATTGGTGCAGGGCTTTTAGCTGGAATTCATCGCTATTCCCTTGGAGGAAGCACCGCGCTCAGCTGTGCGATTTCTTCCATTTTAGCCGGTGTCATTGCAGGTTATGTCGGCAGCAGGTTTAAGCGGAGGAATCGAATGGTGACACCTCGCCAAGCAGCTTTTTTTGGTGTGGCGATGGAATCATTACAGATGATCATTATCCTTCTGTTTGCAAGGCCATTCGCCGATGCATGGGGGCTAGTCAGTATCATTGCCCTGCCGATGATTTTTGTGAATGGAATCGGTAGCTTTATCTTTTTATCTATTTTACAGTCAGTCATTCGGCAAGAAGAGCAGGCAAAGGCGATGCAGACGCATCGTGTATTTTTGATCGCCGATCAAACACTGCCTTTTTTCCGCCAAGGGTTAAATGAACAGTCGTGTAAAAGTGTGGCGGAGATCATTCATCGGTTGACTGAAACAGATGCGGTCTCTTTAACAGATACAGAAAAGATTTTAGCGCATGTCGGAGATGGAACAGATCATCATATTCCATCTAAAAGCCTGATTACGGGGCTGTCGAAACAAGTCTTGATGAGCGGCAAGATTATGAAGGCACATTCGAAGGGCGAAATCAATTGTTCCGTCGCTCATTGCCCTCTTGAAGCCGCAATCGTGCTGCCGCTCACTTCTAACGGTCAAACGATCGGGACGTTAAAAATGTATTTCAATTCTCCGGTCGGATTAAGCAGGGTGGAAGAGGAGCTTGCAGAAGGTTTGGCGATGCTGTTTTCCACACAGCTTGAGCTTGGAGAGGCGGAAACTCAAAGCCGCCTGCTAAAAGATGCAGAGATCAAAGCCCTTCAAGCACAAGTGAACCCGCACTTTTTATTTAACGCCATTAATACCATCTCTGTTTTGTGCAGAACCAATGTGGAGATGGCAAGGAAGCTGCTGTTGCAGCTAAGTATTTATTTTCGCTCAAATATGCAAGGTGCCCGCCAGCTGCTGATTCCGATGCATAAAGAGATTCAGCATGTGGAGGCATATTTGTCACTTGAACAAGCAAGATTTCCAAATAAGTACCATGTGACCTTTCAAATTGAAAAGGAGCTGGAGCAGGTGATGATTCCGCCCTTTGTGATTCAGGTGCTTGTTGAAAACGCTGTGAGACATGCTTTTCCTAAACATCAAACAAATTGTGAAGTCATCGTATCCGCTTTGATGAAAGATGGGCATGTTTATATGAAAGTAACAGATAATGGGCAGGGAATTGAAGATGATAAGATGGCTCAACTATTAAAAGCGCCTGTCGAATCACTAGAAGGAACAGGGACAGCCCTTTTTAATTTAGATCAGCGGTTAAAAGGGATTTTTGGTAGACAAGCTGCTTTATCGATTCATAGTGACCAAGGCACTGACATCTCATTTCGCATTCCAATGGATTATGTAAAAAAGGATGATTCTCGTTGATAAAGGTATTAATTGTAGATGATGAAGTGTTAGCAAGAGATGAATTAAAATACTTATTACGAAGAACGAAAGAGGAAGTTCAAATAGAGGAAGCAGAAAATATAGAATCTGCTTTTGATCGGATGGTCGATCAGAAGCCGGATCTGCTCTTTTTAGACATTGATTTATCTGGTGAGAATGGATTTGATATTGCCAAAAGGCTCAACCGGATGTCTGATCCGCCAGCGGTTGTATTTGCGACAGCCTTTGATCAATATGCGCTGAAGGCGTTTGAGGTAAGTGCGCTTGATTACTTAACAAAACCATTCGATGAAGAGCGTTTGCTCCAGACCATTCAAAAGTTTAAAAAATGGAAATCTGTTGAAACGCAAGAGCACCAGCTGTTAGATGAGAAAATACCCCATCAGCAAAAATTAGCGATCTCAGTTGATGACTCAATTGTGATCCTGCAAGTTGAAGAGATCATGTATGTAGGACTAAGCGAGGGGAAAAAGGTTGTGAAAACAAAGGATCACATGTATGAGGTCACAGAACCGCTGGTGGTCATTGAAAAGAAACTTCCTGAGGCTTATTTTATGAGGGTCCATCGCAGCTATATCGTGAATACCTCTCATATGAAAGAAGTACAGCCGTGGTTTAATTCGACGTACAATCTGCATATGACAGACGGGTCCATCATTCCTGTCAGCCGCACATATGCCAAAGAATTAAAGAAGTCACTCCTGCTAGAGTAGGAGGGCTTTTTTTGTTTGTATTTCAATACTCGTTTTTTGCATTTCAGTCATTGAATCTGGTGAGTTTTATTGTAAACGCTTTATTCGTTTATTTCATGCCGTATACTGAGGGCAGTCGAAGAAAGAGGTGAAGGGGCATGAGTGCCACGAAAGTATATGGATTTCTATCTCAAGCATTTATTTTTGCAACCGTAATGTTCGTTTCTAATCTCATTTCAATGTATTTACCGATTCCGATGCCCGCATCGGTGATTGGTTTGGTTCTATTATTTGTTTTGTTAACAACGAAAATTGTCAAACTGGAGCAGGTGGAGCAATTAGGTACATCATTGACAGGACTCATTAGCTTTCTATTTGTTCCCTCTGGGATCTCAGTTATTCAATCACTAGGTGTCATGCAAGAAGTAGGTGTGCAAGTAGTCGGTGTCATTATCATTGCAACCATTATGCTACTTGCAGCGACAGGGCTGTTTTCGCAGCTTCTCATGAAATTATCAGAAAGACCACAGAAACGTAAAGAGACAAAGGAGAGTAAATCTGCTCCTTCTCATTCAAATAAACCAGCTTCAAGTACGCATTAAAGGAGAGATGCAAAATGGGTACAAGTACAATGAGTCCTTATTTTGGCATTGTCGTCTCATTAGTCGCTTTTGGAATAGGGACATTCTTATTTAAAAAATCAAAAGGTTTCTTCTTGTTCACCCCGCTGCTTGTGGCGATGGTACTGGGCATTTTATTTTTGAAAGTTGGCGGTTTTTCCTACGCAGATTATAATGAGGGCGGCAAGATTATCAAATTTTTCTTAGAGCCTGCCACGATTGCTTTCGCTATCCCGCTTTATAAGCAAAGAGCCTTGCTTAAAAAATATTGGTGGCAAATTTTATCCGCTATTTTTGTAGGTTCACTTTGTTCCATTACGATCGTATATCTCGTCGCAAAAGGAATTCATTTAGATGCGGCTGTGATGAAAAGCATGCTTCCACAAGCAGCGACAACAGCGATTGCTCTCCCGATTGCAAAGGATATTGGCGGAATTGCAGATATCACAGCCTTTGCGGTCATATTTAATGCCGTCATTGTCTATGCACTAGGTGCCTTCTTCTTAAAATTGTTCCGCATTAAAAACCCAGTGGCAAAAGGTCTTGCACTTGGTACATCAGGCCATGCGCTTGGGGTTTCTGTTGGAATTGAGATGGGAGAAGTAGAAGCAGCTATGGCAAGTATCGCCGTTGTGGTCGTAGGAGTTGTGACCGTTATCGTCATCCCAATCTTTATGCATTTGATTCTTTGATGGCGTCATTGTGTGAAAAAGTCTTGCCCAATTCGTCTCATCATGTTACACTGAAAAAGTTGTTTCAAGAGTTCGGTTACTTGACGGACAAATGAAAATTGTGTAGAATAGTTAACGAATTGAATAGATATCACAAGCAGAAGCACCCGCTTCTCACCTGATTGACACATGTTTGTAGTTGACAGGTTGACCGTACATTTATTTTTTCATGCAAATGTTCGCAGTGTGGGTGTTTTATATGCCCACACTTTTTGTTTGCCTGTAAAACATACAACGAAATGGTCAAAATGAATTGTGAACTCAATTCAAAATCTCATGGAGGTGGCTCACTATTAGCAAAGATCAATTAGTTAATGAAGGTATTCGTGCGCGTGAAGTTCGTTTGATCGGACAAAATGGCGATCAGCTTGGGATTAAAACCCGCCAGGAAGCTCTGGAAATTGCTGCTAAAGCTAATCTTGACCTTGTGTTAGTTGCTGCAAATGCAAAACCACCTGTTTGCCGAATCATGGACTATGGTAAGTTCCGATTCGAACAGCAGAAGAAGGAAAAAGAGGCACGTAAGAATCAAAAAATCATTAGCTTAAAAGAAGTTCGGTTGAGCCCGACAATCGATGAACATGATTTTAACACGAAGCTCCGTAATGCAATCAAATTCCTTGAAAAGGGAGATAAAGTGAAAGCTTCTATCCGCTTTAAAGGCCGTGCGATTACGCATAAAGAAATCGGACAGCGCGTGTTAGACCGTTTCTCTGAAGCTTGCGCTGAAGTAGCAACAGTAGAAACAAAACCTAAGATGGACGGACGCAGCATGTTCCTCATGCTTGCACCAAAAGTCGAAAAGTAAAGTAACAGAGGGAGGAAACATCCAATGCCAAAAATGAAAACTCACCGCGGATCTGCTAAACGTTTCAAAAAAACAGGTTCTGGTAAACTTAAACGTTCTCATGCGTATACAAGTCACTTGTTCGCTAACAAATCTACAAAGCAAAAACGTAAATTGCGTAAGAGCGCAATCGTAAGTGCTGGAGATTTCAAACGTATCAAACAACAACTTGCAAACATCAAGTAATTTGGAATAGGAATCATAGGAGGGAATTACAATGCCAAGAGTAAAAGGCGGAACTGTGTCGCGTCAGCGTCGTAAAAAGGTTCTTAAATTAGCAAAAGGTTATTTCGGTTCAAAACATAGATTATACAAAGTAGCAAACCAACAGGTGATGAAATCTGGAAACTACGCTTTCCGTGACCGTCGTCAGAAAAAACGTGACTTCCGTAAACTATGGATCACTCGTATCAACGCTGCAGCTCGTATGAACGGTCTTTCTTACAGCCGTTTAATGCATGGCTTAAAGCTTTCTGGTATCGAAGTAAACCGCAAAATGCTTGCTGACCTTGCTGTGAATGACCTAAATGCATTCAATCAGCTTGCTGATGCTGCAAAAGCACAACTAGACAAGTAAGTTTTATAAAAGATCATTCCTTCGAGGGGTGATCTTTTTTTCTCATCATGTGAGGTGAAATGAATGAATATGGCTTTGATCCTGCTGCTTATTTTAGTGAATGGCTACGGCTTTTTTCTCATGGGTGAGGACAAACGCCGAGCCAAAGCACATAAATGGAGAATTTCAGAGGCGCATTTATGGAGTGCTGCGGTGCTTTTTGGCGCCGCTGGATCGTATCTGGGGATGCAGTATTTCCGGCATAAAACAAAGCATCCTGCCTTTCAAATCGGCATGCCTGTATTAATGATTTTGCAGTTGATTCTATTGGGATATATCCAAGTTACTTGAAAAAGGAGCAGACGCCATCAGGACGGCGTGTCTGCTCCTTTTTTTTGTTTGATTTTTTTAATGGGCTGATCCCAATCAATTTTGGTTTGAGGATAACGCTCGATAATGTTTTCCTCTAGTTTTTCAAAGTCTTCTAATGTAAATTCACTCAGCTTCTCAGGTGACTCCGTCCAAACGTAAATGGAGTGGACAAACAGAGGATGATCCTTAGAAGGAACATGCTTCTCCCCTTCAAACAAGACACCTTTATAGACGAAATTAAAGTTTTTGCGCGCATTTTGCTGTTCGTCCATAAAATAAAAGCCTTCTTTTAATTGTGCTTGTTTCAGCTTTCTTCTCGGATTTGAGAAGAATTTTACCGCCATGTAGAAGATGTAGACAAGCAGTGCAACAAGAGCTAGTCTCATGAGGATTACAAACATGACAGGATGCACCTCCAATACCGTTATCTGATGTACTACGAATGAAAACGCCAAAAGGTTTCAACTTTTTTTAAAAAAATATTTCGTAAAACGAAAAAATATTCATAAAAAGATCGTATTGAACGAAAGAGGTTTTGTATAATAAGAATGCACCATGAAGATAAAGGAGGATAAATGGAATGACAAAGCTGGATCAAACATTAACTATGCTGAAAGACCTAACGGATGCAAAAGGGATCCCAGGAAACGAACGTGATGTCAAAAAAGTCATGCAGACATACATAGAATCATATGCAGATGAAGTCTCTACAGACCGCCTTGGCAGCTTGATCGCTAAAAAGGAAGGAAACGCAAACGGGCCTAAAATTATGCTCGCAGGTCACTTAGATGAAGTAGGATTCATGGTGACAAAAATTGATGACAAAGGCTACATTCGTTTTCAAACAGTCGGCGGCTGGTGGTCACAGGTCATGCTCGCTCAGCGTGTCACCATTGTAACGAAAAAGGGAGAGATTACAGGGGTCATTGGTTCTAAACCACCACACGTCTTGTCACCTGAAGCTCGCAAAAAGTCAATTGAGATTACGGATATGTTTATTGATATTGGGGCCTCAAGCAAAGAACAGGCAATGGAGTGGGGTGTGCTGCCTGGAGATCAAATCGTTCCTTACTTTGAGTTTACAGTCATGAATGATGAAAAAATGCTCCTTGCAAAAGCGTGGGACAACCGCATTGGATGTGCCGCGGCAATTGATGTCATGAAAAACTTACACAACGCTCAGCATGAGAATATTGCTTACAGCGTCGCAACTGTCCAAGAGGAAGTAGGCCTGCGCGGAGCTAAAACAGCAGCGGCTACAATTCAGCCTGATATTGGATTTGCCATTGATGTAGGTGTGGCAGGAGATACACCAGGCATCACTGAGAAAGAAGCAACAAGCAAACTTGGCAAAGGCCCAACGATTGTTGTATTTGATGCTTCAATGGTCTCTCATAAAGGACTTCGTGATTTTGTTGTCCAAACAGCGGATGAGCTGAACATTCCTTATCAATATGACTCAATGCCTGGCGGCGGGACAGATGCTGGCGGTATTCATTTAACGGGTCATGGTGTTCCATCACTATCTATCGGGATTCCGAGCAGATATATTCATACCCATGCTGCAATGATTCACCGAGATGATTATGAAAATGCAGTGAAGCTTTTAACAGAAGTGATCAAAAGACTTGATCAAAAAACTGTCGAACAAATTACGTACGGTTCATAAGTAAGGAAGCCTTTCCTCAGCAGGGGAAAGGCTTTTTTTATTGAATTTCCCAGGAAATGAACGGTGTTTTTTAAGATGCGCCAAAAGAACTGTTTTTGGCAAAAGAAGAGAATATTTCCTAGTGAATAAGGCACATGTGATCAAGCGTTTATTTTTGTAAGATGAAAGCAATAAAAAGGACAGAGCCATAGAATGCCCTGCCAAAAGAGAGTTTATGGAAGTAGGTGAAGCTACCTTAAGAATAAACATATTATTCTTATTTGTCAACTTGGTTTTAAAAGAAAGAAAAATCAATCAATTTATGTTATATTTGTAACAAATTGTTTATACAAAGGGGATGGTTAAATGAATGCGGTTACAATTGTAATAGGATCTATGTGTATTTTAGCGATTGCCTATCGTCTTTATGGCACATTTATGATGGTCAAGGTATTAAAGGTGACAGATGATCATCCTACACCGGCTCACCTACTAGAGGACGGGAAAGATTATGTGCCGACAAATAAATGGGTCACATTTGGGCATCACTTTGCTGCGATTGCAGCTGCTGGTCCGTTAGTGGGTCCGATTTTAGCCGCTCAATTTGGGTATTTACCTGGTCTCCTTTGGCTTTTAATTGGTGCAGTCATAGGCGGAGCTGTACATGATCTAGTCGTCTTATTTGCGTCGATGCGTAAAAAGGGGAAATCATTATCAGAGGTAGCGAAGGAAGAGCTGGGGCCTGTTGCAGGGTTTTGTACAGGGCTTGCGATGCTGTTTATTATTACAATCACAATGGCAGGTTTGTCTATGGTTGTGCTTCATGCTTTAGAACGAAACCCTTGGGGGACATTTGCAGTTGGAATCACGATTCCGATTGCGATGGGGGTTGGACTGTATTATAAAAAAACAGGCAATTTAAAGCTGGCGACATCTGCGGGATTTATTTTGCTGATGTTTGGTGTATTCCTTGGTCCAAATATTCAAGGAACGGCACTAGGTGATTTTTTAACACTTGATACAAAAACGCTTGCTCTTGCCCTGCCGATCTATGCCTTTTTTGCTGCGGCTCTGCCAGTTTGGCTGCTGCTTGCACCGAGGGACTATTTAAGTAGTTTTATGAAAATTGGTGTATTCATTGCGCTGATTGCCGGCATTTTTGTGGTGAATCCGTCCATTCAATTCCCGGCGTTTACAGAGTTTGTGAACGGAGGAGGACCTGTATTAGCTGGTCCTGTCTGGCCATTTATTTCGATTACCATTGCTTGCGGTGCCATTTCTGGTTTCCACGCATTTGTTGGTTCAGGGACAACACCTAAGATGCTGGACCGCTGGAGTGATATGAAGCCTGTTGCGTTTGGTGCAATGCTGGTCGAATGCTTAGTTGGGATTATGGCTTTAATTGCGGCTACGGCCCTGCATCCAGGAGATTATTTTGCGATAAACAGTACGCCAGAAGTGTTCCGGACACTCGGTATGAGCGTTGAAAACCTTCCGCAGCTGAGTAAGGAAATCGGCCTTGATTTAGAAGGAAGAACGGGTGGTGCCGTAACATTAGCGGTAGGGATGGCGTATATCTTTACGGGAATTCCGTTCTTTAGTCATTTGGCTTCTTACTTCTTCCAGTTTGTCATTATGTTTGAGGCTGTTTTTATTTTAACGGCTATTGATGCGGGGACACGTGTGGCACGCTATTTGATTCAAGACTTCTTAGGTGAAGCATATAAACCGCTTAAACGAACTGACTGGGTACCAGGTTCGGTGTTTGCAAGTGCTCTTGCTTGTTTTATGTGGGGATACTTACTTTACTCAGGTGACATCGGGTCTATTTGGGCGCTGTTTGGGGTTTCAAACCAGTTAATGGCTTCGGTTGGGTTGATCATCGGGGCAACGGTTGTATTAAAAATTGCAGATAAAAGACGTTATATGCTGACTTGTTTAATTCCGCTTGCTTACTTATATGTGACGGTAAATTATGCAGGCTATTGGATGGTAGCGAATGTATATCTCAATCCTGAAGCATCCGGCTATAGTGTGCTGAATGCGGTGCTTTCGATCATCATGCTGATCTTAGGGTTTGTGATTATTGTGTTTGCGATTAAAAAATGGGTTGAAATCTGGCGTGATCCAGCGCTTCGAATGGAAACGCCTATCACTGGCTAAATGAAAAAGGCCGGCTTGCTTTTATAAGCAAACCGGCTTCTTTTATTGCTGCTGCTGAGGCTTTAAGCCTTGCTCTAGTGTTTCAAGGATCTCATTTTTTTCGTTTTCTGATGCTTCTTGCCATAGCACCTCAAACAACACGCCAAGACCTGGCAGCATTTTTTCCTCGCCGCTTTGAATAGCATCTAAAATCGTATGTTCAAGCTGTTCTTGATTATGGCCAGTAATGTTTTGAATGACTGCGCCTCTTAAATTAAAATCCATTGCCCACACTCCTTTTTTGATGGTAATAGCCCTATTCTGTCTCAAAGACAGGTTTATTATGTAGTGTGCATGAGATATAATAAATTCATGATAATTAAAGGAGTTAACGTCGCTTGAAATATATAGAATCAGCTAAAAACACAAACATTAAACAGTGGAAAAAGCTCCATACGAAAAAAGAAAGAACGAAAACGGGGCTGTTTCTCGTTGAGGGAATACACTTAGTCGAAGAAGCATTAAAGAGCGGGATCGTGAAGGAATTAATGGTCACTTCGCCCGATAGGCTTCCTCCTCATATCCAGCCTGACATTGAGCTTTATGAACTGAGCGAAGAGGCCTTTTCTGCCATGACAGAAACAGAAACGCCTCAGCACATTGCCGCTGTCTGTACAGTTCCTGTTTTTGAAGAAAAGAAGGTTGAACGGCTTCTTTTATTAGACGCAGTGCAGGATCCGGGGAATTTAGGCACACTCATTCGAACAGCAGATGCCGCTGGTCTTGATGCTGTGATCTTAGGAGAAGGAACAGTTGATGCGTTTAACGGAAAAACGCTCCGTTCCGCACAAGGGTCTCATTTCCACCTGCCTATCTTAAAGCAATCCCTTCAACAGGCAATCATGAAACTGAAAGAACGAGGCTTACCTGTATACGGCAGTGCCTTAAAAGATGCGAAAGAGTATAAAAGCGTAACGGCAGAAGGCCCATTTGCATTAATTGTTGGAAATGAAGGAGCTGGTATTGATCCAGAGATTCTGCAAATGACAGACCAAAATTTATATGTACCAATGTATGGGCAGGCAGAATCATTAAATGTAGCTGTTGCAGCAGCTGTTCTTGTCTATCATTTGCGTGGATAATGTTGCAACATGCGTTCATTTTCACTATAATAAAACTAATATTTTAAAAACCATGATAGAGGAAGATTGTTTCAAGAAGCGGCCTTATAGGGAGAATGCATCGTAGACTGAAAGTGCATTTAAGGAATGCTGAAACAGGAATTCACCTCTGGAGTTGTCACCGGGACCGCAGGCGTTGCTTTGCGTAAAGGTGAACCGGATTCGTTTGATTCCGTTATGTCAATGAAGCTTATTCGCACATGCATTTGTGCTTAACAAGGGTGGTACCGCGACCACAACTCGTCCCTTCTTTTATGGAGGGACGGGTTTTTTTATTGTCTTCAAACGATCAAACAGCCGTTTATCCGAGCGGTTTTGTATATCAAAAGGAGGATTACACTCATGCAAGAAACGTTAAAACAGCTTGAAACAGAGGCGATAGCGAAGGTTGAAGCAGCTAGCTCGCTCAAAGAGGTCAATGACATTCGGGTTCAATATTTAGGGAAAAAAGGACCGATTACAGAAGTACTTCGCGGAATGGGCAAGCTCTCCGCGGAAGAAAGACCAAAAATGGGTGCACTCGCAAACGAAGTAAGAGAGCAGATTGCTGGTGCCATTGCTGAAAAAAATGAACAGCTGGAAGCAGAAGAAGTAAAGAAAAAACTTGCTTCTCAAACGATCGATGTTACTTTGCCGGCAAGTCCAATCAAAATAGGGGCAAGACATCCATTAACGATAGTTGTCGAAGACATTGAAGATTTATTTATCGGAATGGGCTATACCGTTGAAGAAGGTCCTGAAGTGGAAACGGATTACTATAACTTTGAAGCATTGAATCTTCCAAAGGAGCATCCAGCACGTGATATGCAGGACAGCTTCTATATTACGGAAGATACACTGATGAGAACACAAACATCACCAGTGCAAGCACGTACACTTGAGAAATATAAAGGACAAGGTCCTGTGAAGATCATCTGTCCTGGGAAAGTATATAGACGTGACAGTGATGACGCGACTCATTCACATCAATTTATGCAAATTGAAGGGCTTGTCGTCGATCACAATATTAGCATGAGTGATCTAAAAGGAACGCTGGAGACAGTCGCAAGAAAAATGTTTGGAGAAGATCGTGAAATTAGACTGCGTCCAAGCTTTTTCCCATTCACAGAACCGTCTGTTGAAGTCGATGTGTCTTGCTTTAAATGCGGCGGGAAGGGCTGCTCTGTATGTAAGGGAACAGGCTGGATCGAGATTTTAGGTGCAGGAATGGTTCATCCGAATGTCCTGAAAATGAGCGGATTTGATCCAGAAACTTACCAAGGCTTTGCTTTTGGAATGGGTGTGGAACGGATTGCGATGCTGAAATACGGCATTGATGATATTCGCCATTTCTACACAAATGACATTAGATTCACAAAGCAATTCAAGCAGGACTAAGAGGAGGAAATCAACATGTTTGTTTCATATAAATGGTTAGAAGACTATGTCGATTTAGAAGGCATCAAGCCAGATGAACTAGCAGAAAAAATCACAAGAAGCGGAATTGAAGTGGAAGCCGTTGAATATAAAGGTGAAGGCATCAAAGGGGTTGTCGTTGGACACGTCATTGAACGTGAACAGCATCCGAATGCAGATAAATTAAACAAATGTCTTGTTGATATCGGCGAAGACGCACCGGTGCAAATTATTTGCGGGGCTCCGAATGTGGAGAAAGGACAGCATGTGGCCGTCGCAACAGTAGGTGCAGTCCTTCCTGGCAACTTTAAAATTAAAAAAGCAAAACTGCGCGGTGAAGAGTCTCATGGCATGATTTGTTCTCTGCAAGAATTAGGCGTAGAGAGCAAGCTCGTACCAAAAGAATATGCAGAAGGCATCTTTGTTTTCCCGAATGACGTGAAACCAGGGGATGATGCCCTTCAAGCACTTCAATTAGATGATGCGGTACTTGAGCTTGGCTTAACACCAAACCGTGCCGATGCCCTGAATATGCTAGGTGTCGCTTATGAGGTTGCGGCCATTTTAGGAAGAGACATCAAGCTTCCTGAAACAGCACATGACACTTCTTCTGAAAAAGCAGCAGACTATATTTCTGTAAAAATTGAGGATCAAGAAGCGAATCCACTTTATGCAGCAAAGATCATTAAAAATGTAAAGGTTGGATCAGCACCGCTTTGGATGCAAACAAGATTGATGAATGCAGGCATTCGTCCAATTAACAACGTCGTGGATATTACAAATTTTGTACTGCTTGAATACGGCCAGCCGCTTCATGCCTTTGATTATGACCGCTTTGGTTCAAAACAGGTGGTCGTTCGTAAAGCAACTGATAGCGAAATCATTCAAACACTCGATGAACAAGAGCGTACATTGTCATCAAAGCATCTTGTCATTACGAATGGAACGAAAGCGCACGCGGTAGCAGGCGTCATGGGCGGCTTTGAATCAGAGGTGCGTGATGAGACGACGACGATTCTTTTAGAAGCGGCATATTTCAACGGTCAAACAGTCCGTCAAGCATCTAGAGACTTAGGACTTCGCAGTGAATCAAGCACACGATTTGAAAAAGGACTCGATCCGCAGCGTACGAAGTCGGCAGCAGAAAGAGCAGCTCAATTGATCAGCATGTATGCAGGCGGCGAAGTGCTAAGCGGTACAGTTGAGGAAAATCACCTTGAAGCAAGTATGAATGTCATCCACGTATCAACTGAGCGTGTGAACAAGGTGCTTGGAATGAGCATTTCAAAAGAAGATATGGTTCAGATTTTCAACAAACTAGGCTTCACGGTGGGCGAATCAAATGATGTTCTTGTCGTAACAGTTCCTTCCCGCAGAATGGATATTACGATTGAAGAAGACCTCATTGAAGAAGTCGCAAGATTATACGGCTACGATAATATTCCATCTACACTGCCTGCGACAGCTGGCACGGTTGGCGGTCTCACGTCATACCAAGTGAAGCGCAGAAAGGTAAGACGTTTCTTAGAGGGCGCAGGACTTTCTCAAGCGATTACGTATTCATTGACGAATCAGCATAAGTCCACAGCTTTTGCCCTGCATCCAGCTTATGAAACGAGGCTTTCTCTGCCAATGAGTGAGGAACGCAGTGTGCTGAGACAAAGTCTTTTGCCAAACTTACTTGATTCTGTTGCATATAACTTGGCAAGACAAGCCGATTCATTTGGATTTTATGAAACGGGATCTGTTTTCTTAGCAGAAGCTGAAGGAGCAAAACCAGTGGAAAAAGAACATGTCGCTGGTGCGCTGACAGGCTTATGGCATAAAAATCTTTGGCAGGGTGAGAAAAAAGCCGTCGATTTTTATGTAGCGAAAGGAATTGCTGAAGGATTGTTCGAAAAGCTTGGTGTGTCAGACCAAATCACATATGTTCAAGCAGAGCGTGAGGGTCTTCACCCAGGTCGAACAGCAGATGTTCACTTAAATGGTAAAGTCATTGGCTTTGTTGCCGCACTGCATCCAGTTGTTGAAAAAGAATTGGATTTAAAAGAAACGTATGTGTTCGAGTTTGATTTAACAGATGTGATGACATCTGAAACGAAGGATATGAAATATACAGCGATTCCGAGATTCCCTGCTGTAACAAGAGATATCGCACTTGTTGTCGATCAGCATATCTCAAGCGGACAGCTGGAGCGAGTTATCTATGAAGCAGGTGGTCATCTACTCACAGACCTCTCTGTATTTGATGTGTACGAAGGGGAACATATGGAAGAAGGCAAAAAATCTGTTGCATTCTCTCTTCAATATTTAAACCCTGAACAAACGTTGACCGAGGAAGAAGTCACAGCTGTTCATACAAAAGTTTTGAAAGCACTAGAAGATACGTATCAAGCCGTCTTACGCGGTTAAAGAAAAAAAGCTAAGGCCTCATGGCCCTAGCTTTTTTTATAGCATTTTTTTCGCTTTTTGTGTGTTGGCAAAATGCAGCTTTGTAAATTGACGTAAAGCATCTTCACCATGCAGCTTGATGAGCTTGGCGGCGGCCTTGTCTACATGAGGGCCGGCTCCTTTTGGGATGTCAAAGCCTGCAGCCTTTGATAATTTGTCCATTTCAATTAAAAAGGCGTACCTTGCGATAATGGAAGCCGCAGCGACTGACAAATGGATGCCTTCTGCTTTTGTACTAAAATACGTCCGCTCCCGAATGATTTTTTTCCCAGCCAGATGCCTGAAATAAATGCCTGGTTCTGCAAACTGGTCAATCAAAATAGCCTCAGGCTGCTGTCCGCCCAGTTTTTCTAGCACAGAGGTGATGACTTGATTATGAAGCAGTGCCTTCATTTTTCCTTGACTCATGCCCTTTTCCTGCATCGTATTGTACTTTTCATTTCGGAGGACGAGAAGGCTGAACGGAATGGTTTTGATGAGATCCTTGGCAATGTTGATAATTTGCGGGTCCTTTAATCCTTTTGAGTCTTTTACGCCAAGCTCTTTCATTAAAGCAAGCTGGCTGGCATCAACATAGGCCGCACAGACTGTGATCGGTCCGAAATAATCTCCTGTACCTACTTCATCTGAACCGATGACCGACATGGAAGCAATGTCGGGCGGCGGACTGTATTTTGTGACAGCAGGTGCTTTTTGACTTTTCGTATCAGCTGCTTGTAAATGGCTGAATTGACTGGCTTCAGCTTCTGCCCTTTGTCCTTGAAAGAGCACTTTCCCAGATCGATAGGCTGTAATCGTACAGCCAGGGACTTTTGCTTGAAAGAGGGCACCTGGCGGCAAAGTGTCTGTTAAATGGTGCGCATACGCGCTCTTCATCTTTTTGAGGTCTTCTGATGTTGCTTTTAAAACGGATTGGGGCACAGTGGATAACTCCTTTTTACCTTGATATCATTGATTTCTAAAGTGTACCATAACAGGGAAGGGCTCGTCTTTCCATTCAATGTCTAAACATGTTATGATAGAGACTAGGATTCTCGTGGAATGGAGGAGAAACGTTGTCTGACGGCGGTAAAACGAAAACAACAGTTGAGATTTACGGACAGTCCTATACGATCATCGGACAAGAAACGAAGATGCATATGCGACATGTTGCGTCAATTGTTGATGATAAAATGAGAGAAATAAATGAAAAAAATCCATACCTTGATATAAACAAATTAGCTGTACTGACAGCAGTCAATGTCGTCCACGACTACTTGAAATTAAAAGAGCAATACGAAAAATTAGAGATTCAGCTAAAAGAAAAGGAATGAAATTACCGTGATCGATATCATCATTTTGTTTTTGCTTCTTATGGGAACGCTTGTCGGTCTAAAACGCGGGTTTATTCTTCAATTTATTAAATTGATCAGCTTTGTTGTTTCTATCTTAGTGGCTTCCATGTTTTATCAGTCACTTGCACCACAGCTTACGTGGATTCCAGCACCTAATTTTAGCGGCGGTCAACCGCAGCTCGCTTTCTTTAGTGGAAATCTAGAAACAGCTTATTATAATACCATTGCGTTTATCATTCTGTTTATCTTGACCAAAATCCTGCTCGCCATCATTGGCGGATTGCTCACAACCATTGCAAGTATACCTGTGATTAAGCAGGTGAACAAACTGCTTGGCGGTGTATTAGGATTTCTTGAAACCTATCTATTTGTTTTTATTCTATTGTTTGTCGCTGCATTACTACCAGTAGATGCACTGCAGACAATGATGAGCAAATCAATGTTAGCAGATGTGATCGTAAACAACACCCCTTACCTGTCCGGTCTTGTCAAAGACCTATGGTCGACGTATGGAGTTTAAAAACTTCTCCTTTCCTGGAGAAGTTTTTTCTCATTCCATGACAGAAAGTTGTAGGATGAAGGGAAAGTTTGTATATTTATATAGGAAGATGCCAAAGCGGCTGGAGGATGAGAGATGAATAAAAAAGATATTATCAAACTTCTTGAAACAATTGCAGTATATATGGAGCTAAAAGGAGATAATCCTTTTAAAATTTCTGCCTTTCGTAAAGCAGCGGCGGCACTGGAACAAGACGACCGCAGCCTTTCGCAAATAGATGATCTATTAGCATTACCCGGCATTGGAAAAGGAACCTTTGCTGTGATCACAGAGTATATCGAAAAAGGACAATCAGAAACACTTGAACAATTAAAAAAGGAAGTGCCTGAAGGACTTGTCCCGCTCTTAAAATTGCAAGGACTTGGCGGGAAGAAGATTGCTAAGCTTTACCAAGAGCTTGGTGTCCATGATGCACAATCATTAAAAGAAGCATGCGAAGCGGAAAAAGTACAAGCGCTTGCAGGCTTCGGTAAAAAAACCGAAGAAAAGATACTCGCCGCTCTTGAGGAGGCTGGAAAACAGCCAGAACGACTGCCAATTGGCTTTGCATTAGATGTGGCAGAGCGGATTGATCATGCGCTTGAACAGTTGAAGGGGATTCTTCGTTTTTCAAGAGCTGGCAGTTTAAGACGTGCACGGGAAACAGTCAAAGATTTAGATTATATCATCGCGACTGACAATCCTGAACAAGTCAGAGAGCAGCTCGTTGCACTTCAAGATGTCAAAGACGTCATCGCAAGCGGTGATACGAAGGTATCTGTCATTCTTGCCCTTGATTTTGAGATCAGTGTAGATTTCCGGCTTGTGACAACAGACCAATTTGCAACAACGCTGCATCATTTCACTGGCTCAAAAGACCACAATATTCGAATGCGTCAGCTGGCGAAGGAACGCGGAGAGCGTATTAGTGAATATGGTGTGGAAACAATTGAAACTGGAGAAGTAAAAACGTTCGAAGACGAGGCCGCTTTTTATGCGCATTTTCAACTTCCGCTCATTCCGCCAGAAATTCGTGAAACCGGAGCGGAGATTGATACGTATAAAGAAAGTATGCAATTTGTCGAGCTAAAAGATATTAAAGGCGACCTTCATATGCACTCGACTTGGAGTGATGGCGCATTTTCTATTCGTGAAATGGCAGAGGCATGTATCGCAAAAGGCTATGAATACATGGCGATTACAGATCACTCGCAATATTTAAAAGTAGCAAACGGTTTAACAAAAGAACGTTTACGTCTGCAAGCAAAAGAAATTGACAAGCTCAATCAAGAATTCGAGCATTTTCACATTTTCAAAGGGGTCGAAATGGATATTCTCCCGGATGGATCATTAGATTATGATGATGACTTTTTAGCAGACATGGATTTTGTGATTGCGTCTATCCATTCTAGCTTTTCTCAGCCGGAGGAAGTCATCATGGAGCGCCTTGAAAATGCCCTGCGGAATCAGCATGTAGATTTAATTGCACATCCAACAGGCCGTTTGATCGGCAGACGAGACGGCTATGCCTTAAATATAGATCAGCTCATAGAGCTTGCGAAGAAAACGGGAACTGCACTAGAGCTCAACAGCAACCCGTCAAGACTTGATTTGAAAACAGAGCATTTAATGAAAGCAAACGAAGCAGGTGTGAACATCATGATCAATACAGATGCACACAATATCGCCATGCTGGATCATATGGAAGTTGGTGTAACAGCTGCAAGAAAAGGCTGGACACCAAAAGCAAATGTCGTGAATACTTTTTCTCTAAACGAGATCAAAAAGTTTTTAACGCGTGACAGGTAGTCGTTAGGAGGCTGGACCATGCTGCAACAAAAAGTGTTAGCATCATTAGAATTTCATAAAGTAAAAGAAAAAGTCATGTCCTATACCGCATCCTCATTAGGAAAAGAAAGAGCGCAGGATTTAACGCCGCTGACGGATATAGAAACCATTCAGCATTTGCTGGAAGAGGTAGCAGAAGCACAGGATGTCATCCGTTTAAAGGGATCTGCGCCATTTGGCGGGCTAACGGATATTAGACGCGGGGTCAAACGGGCAGAAATCGGAAGTACATTAAGCCCATCTGAGCTCATGGAAATTGCAGGACTATTATATGCTGTGAAGAATATGAAACATTTTCTCATGTCTATGTATGAAGATGGTGTAGACATACCGCGCCTTCATACATATGCAGAGACACTGATTTTACTGCCAGAAGTCAGAAAAGAAATCGAAAGCTGTATCGGAGATAATGGAGAAGTTCTCGATCATGCCACTTCGGCACTTCGTTCATTGCGGATTCAATTACGCTCACTTGAATCAAAAGTTCGAGATAAATTAGAATCCATGATTCGCTCACAATCTGCTTCAAAAATGCTGTCAGACACGATTGTCACTATTCGTAATGATCGGTTCGTGATTCCAGTAAAGCAGGAGTACCGCTCGAATTACGGCGGAATTGTTCACGATCAGTCATCATCTGGGGCAACTCTTTTTATCGAGCCGCAAGTGGTCGTGGATTTAAATAACACCTTGCAGCAAACCCGTTTAAAAGAAAAACAAGAGGTCGAAAAGATCCTTCAAATGCTGACAGCGAGGGTGTCAGAACATATTGAGGAACTGCTTCACAACGTAAAGGAGCTCCAGACGTTAGATTTTATTTTTGCGAAAGCTAAATATGCAAAGGCAGAAAAAGCGACAAAGCCTGCTGTGAACAATCAAGGGGAGATTTATTTAAAGCGGGCAAGACATCCTCTATTGCCTAGGGATCAGGTTGTGGCAAATGACATTGAACTCGGCAAAGTTTTTTCAACCATCGTCATTACTGGACCAAATACAGGGGGTAAGACCGTTACCTTGAAAACGCTTGGTCTTCTGACGCTTATGACGCAGGCAGGGCTTCATATTCCAGTTGAAGAAGGCTCGGAAGTGGCTGTATTCGACCAAGTCTTTGCTGATATTGGAGATGAACAGTCGATTGAGCAAAGCTTGAGTACGTTCTCATCTCATATGGTCAATATTGTGGATATCTTAAAGAATTTGACATCTAACTCACTCGTGTTATTCGATGAATTAGGGGCAGGAACAGACCCTGCTGAAGGTGCTGCACTAGCCATGAGTATCTTAGATGAGGTGCATCAAACAAATGCACGCGTCATCGCAACGACTCACTATCCTGAGCTGAAGGCATACGGATATAACCGAGAAGGTGTCACAAATGCGAGCGTGGAGTTTGACATTGAAACCTTATCACCAACGTACCGCTTGCTCATCGGTGTGCCAGGACGAAGTAATGCATTTGAAATTTCTAAACGTCTTGGTTTGCCAGATCACCTCATTGACCGGGCAAAAGCGGATATGCATGCCGAGCATAATGAAGTAGACCAAATGATTGCTTCATTAGAAGACAGCAAGAAACAAGCAGAAGAAGAGCTGCATGAGACAGAAGTCTATAGAAAAGAAGCTGAAAAGCTTCATAAAGAATTACAGAGACAAATTCTTGAATGGAATGAGCAAAAGGACAAACTGCTTGAAGAAGCTGAACAAAAAGCGGCAAAAAAAATTGAACAAGCCTCAAAAGAAGCAGAAGACATCATTCAAGAGCTTCGGTCGATAAAAAATGAGCATCGCTCATTCAAAGAGCATGAACTCATCGATGCGAGAAAGCGTCTTGAAGATGCAGTGCCTGAGTTTGACCGAAAGAAAAAGCCAGCGCCGGTGAAAAAAGCAGCAAGACAGCTAAAATCAGGCGACGAAGTGAAGGTGCTCACCTTCGGGCAAAAAGGAACGCTGCTTGAACAAACAGGTGACAAAGAATGGAGTGTCCAAATGGGCATTCTGAAAATGAAAGTAAAAGAAAAAGACATGGAATTTATCAAATCGGCACCTGAATTTAAGCAGGAGAAGGCCATTACGGCAGTCAAAGGAAAAGATTATCATGTATCGCTTGAGCTCGACTTAAGGGGAGAGCGTTATGAAAATGCCTTAAGCAGAGTCGAGAAATATTTAGATGATGCTGTCTTAGCTGGTTATCCTCGTGTGTCGATCATTCACGGAAAAGGAACTGGCGCCCTTAGAAAAGGGGTTCAGGAATTACTGAAACAGCACCGAAGTGTGAAAAATGCTCGTTTTGGGGAACAAGGCGAGGGAGGATCAGGCGTTACCATCGTCGAATTAAAGTAAAAAGGAGAAAACGCATGAAAGCCTTTTGGGAAAATGAACTTGTGGAAATTGCCGCCTATTACAGCGTGGCCGTTCTATGTCTTGTCTTATTTCTAACCATTTTTGAACTCGTCACCTCCTATAAAAACTGGGAAGAGATTCAGCGTGGGAACTTAGCTGTTGCCATGGCAACAGGTGGAAAGATCTTTGGGATTGCGAATGTGTTTCAGCATTCTATTGCACAGCACAATTCCCTTCTGCAAATGATTGGATGGGGCGTATACGGCTTTGTGATGCTGCTTGTCAGCTATTTCATTTTTGAATTTTTAACACCACGATTTAAAGTAGACAAAGAGATTGAGAATGATAATAGAGCGGTCGGGTTTATTTCACTCATTATTTCAGTTGGGCTGTCTTACGTAGTAGCAGCCGGCATTTAAGGAGACGACATGGAAAAGCTAGCAAAAGTTTTAATCGTAGTTGCCTGCACTTTTGCGGTCATTGGTGCCGTTTACATGTTCCTGTGAAATGAAAAAGACAAAGTGAGAAAGCTGTCAGGGGTCCCTTGGCAGCTTTTATCTCACCCGAAGGCGGCGAATCATATGAAGCAAATTCTGCAAAAAGACGAAATCATAAAGCGCATTGATACATGTCTCCAAAGAACATCCCTGCCAAGAGACATATATGAACCGTATATTGCACGTCCATTTCAAACGACTGGATTTTTTGATGATTTGAGCCCTTATGTTCAAATTGATCCGAGCGGCTATATTCTCATTCAATATGAACGAGGAATCCAAATGCTGCACAAAAGAACAAAAGAGGCGGATGAAGTCATTTACTGGATTTTAGAAGACACGATTTTTCTCACAGTCTACATCGACATGATGAGGCAGTATCAAGTCGACAACATCCAGACACATTTACCTAATGATCCGAGTATCCATCAACAGATCGTGGAGAGAGTAAATGAGTCATTCCGTGCAATCGGTGGATTATATGAACAGTGGCATCATGAAGGAAAAAGAGCATCGATCGAAACACCAGCGAAGAAATAAAGAGGTCATGGAACCAAGCTCTATTTGAAAAAAGCAAACTGCCTTAAGGAAAAGTTTGCTATAATAAAATAGTACGAAAGTTCAGGAAGGAGGGTTTTTATGCAGTCAGATAAACGTTGGCTTCTGCATTACCCGAATGAAATTCCCCACGAACTCACCATCCCAAATGAGACGTTACAATCTTACTTATTCAGCTCCGCAGAGGCTGCACCTGAGCATACAGCCATTCATTTTCTAGGAAAAAACATCACCTATGAGCAGCTCCAAGAAGACGCATTGAAACTAGCTGGTCACCTGATGGAGATTGGCGTGAAAAAAGGCGACAGAGTAGCGATCATGCTGCCAAACTGTCCTCAATCGGTCATTTCTTATTATGCTGTTTTAATTGCAGGCGGCATCGTCGTTCAAACGAACCCGCTTTATACGGAGAAAGAATTGGCATATCAAATGGAGGACAGCGGCTCCAAAGTGCTGATTACATTGGATTTATTGTATCCAAAGGCCTATAAAATGAAAGCGCTGACAAGCAAGGAACACTTGATCATCACCAAACTACAGGATTATTTACCATTTCCAAAAAACATTCTGTTTCCTATCGTTCAAAAAAGAAAAAATAAAATGGTCATCCAAGTCGAGAAAAGTGATACCATTCATCACTTCTCACAAATCATGAAAGAATCATCAGGAGAACAAATCCCGCAGCTTGCCTTTGAACCGAAAGAGGATGTCGCTGTTTTGCAATATACAGGTGGAACGACCGGTTTACCAAAAGGGGTCATGCTGACGCATGAAAACATTTTAGCGAATACTGAAATGTGCGCTTCTTGGATGTATAAAACGACAAGAGGAAAAGAACGAATCCTCGGCATTATTCCGTTTTTTCATGTATACGGAATGACGACCGTATTAAATCTTGCTGTCAAAGAAGGACATTCAATGATTCTCCTTCCTCGATTTGACGCAGCTGATACCCTCAAAACGATTGAAAAACAGAAACCGACACTCTTTCCAGGTGCACCAACCATGTATATCGCCTTGCTGCATCATCCGAACATTGAAAAGTATGACCTGTCGTCCATCACTGCATGTTTAAGCGGCTCGGCGGCTCTTCCTGTTGAAGTCAAACAGAACTTTGAGAAATTAACAGGAGGGCGTTTAGTGGAGGGGTATGGTCTTTCCGAAACCTCACCAGTGACCCATTCTAACTTTTTATGGGGAGCGAACAAAACAGGCAGTATTGGCTGTCCGTGGCCTGGTACAGACGCAGGTATTTATTGCGAGGAAACGGGTGGCCTCAAAGAGCCATATGAGCACGGAGAAATTATCGTCAAAGGACCGCAGATTATGAAAGGATATTGGAATCAGCCAGAGGAGACAGCAGCTGTATTAAGAGATGGATGGCTTTTCACCGGAGATATTGGGTATATGGATGAAGACGGTTTTTTCTATATCGTTGACCGGAAAAAGGATGTC
This sequence comes from Bacillus sp. G1(2015b), assembly GCF_001482475.1. Taxonomy (NCBI): domain Bacteria; kingdom Bacillati; phylum Bacillota; class Bacilli; order Caryophanales; family Bacillaceae; genus Bacillus; species Bacillus sp. G1(2015b). The sequence goes on from NZ_LKIC01000023.1 coordinate 139,777, forward strand.
ATTATTGCGAGCGGTTATAATATTTACCCAAGAGAGGTCGAAGAAGCCCTTTATGAGCATGAGCTTGTCCAAGAAGTTGTTGTCGCAGGTATACCAGACCCTTATAGAGGAGAAACAGTAAAAGCATTTGTTGTGCCGAAAAAGGATGCTTATTTAACAGAGGATGAACTCGATCGCTTTGTGAGAACGAGAATTGCTTCATTTAAAGTACCGCGCGTGTATGAATTTAAAGAGTCACTGCCTAAAACGGCTGTCGGAAAAATTTTGCGCAGGGTTTTAATTGAAGAAGAAAAAAGAAAGCATGTTTCATCTGAAACACCTATTGATCAATTAAAGAAATAACGACCTTTATCATCCGGTCGAGCGGCCGGATGATTTGAATGATGACAGTCTGCTCTGGTATGATAAAGGTTGAAAAGAAAGAAGAAGATCTCTTGACAAATCACCCGTTTCTTTTTAACATAAAGTTATGAATGAATGCTCATTCAATTTAGAAAGGGACGAAGCACATTGAAGCAGAAAAGACCGAAGTACATGCAAATTATTGATGCAGCAGTTGTGGTGATTGCAGAGAATGGCTATCATCAATCACAAGTTTCAAAGATTGCGAAACAAGCAGGGGTCGCAGACGGAACCATTTATCTTTATTTCAAAAACAAAGAGGATATTCTCATCTCATTGTTCAAAGAAAAAATGGGACAATTCATCGAACGGATGGAAACGGATATTCAAAAGAAGCCGTCTGCCAAAGAAAAGCTTCTACTGTTGATTGAGGAGCATTTTCGCATGCTGGCGCAAAATCATCATTTGGCTCTTGTGACACAGCTTGAACTCAGGCAGTCAAACCTTGAGCTGCGGCAAAAAATCAATGAAGTGCTAAAAGGGTATTTAAATATGCTCGAGTCAATTTTAACAGAAGGAAAGAAAACAGGAGAATTCAGACAAAATTTAGATGTCCGCTTAGCGAGACAAATGGTATTTGGGACGATTGATGAAACCGCAACAACATGGGTCATGAATGATCAAAAGTATGATCTGCCTGCACTCGCAGAAAATGTACATGATCTGCTGTTAAACGGAATACATCAATCCTAAAGACAATGTGAAAAAGGATGATTGACATGGAAAAGATACTCAGCTTACATCATGAAGGACAGACAGCGCTCATCACGATTCAGAACCCACCTGCAAATGCCTTATCCTCTCAGTTGCTCACAGAGCTTAATGACATGTTCGATGAGCTAGAACAGAATGAAGAAGTAAGAGCGATTGTGATTCACGGAGAAGGCAGATTCTTCTCAGCAGGTGCTGATATTAAAGAATTTACCACTTTACAGGAAGAGTCTGATTATGCAAGCCTCGCAGATAGAGGACAGCAAGTTTTTGAACGGATTGAACAATGTCCAAAACCAGTCATTGCCTCGATTCACGGGGCAGCATTAGGCGGAGGCCTTGAGCTTGCCATGTCTTGTGATATCCGAATCGCAACAAAAGATGCGAAGCTTGGACTTCCAGAACTAAACCTCGGCATTATTCCAGGATTCGGCGGCACGCAGCGCCTCCCGCGCTACGTTGGCTCTGCTAAAGCGCTTGAAATGATGGGAACAGCTGAACCGATTACAGGTGAAGAAGCATTTGCCTGCGGACTTGTTACAAAGCTGGCAGAAACAGAGGAAGAAGCGCTCACAGCGGCTAAAACACTTGCGGGGAAATTTGCAGCGAAAAGCCCAAAATCACTTGAATATGTGCTTGATTTATTGAACGCAACAAAATTGTATTCATATGACGGCGGAATGAAGCTGGAAGCCAAAAAGTTTGGTGAGGTTTTCCAATCAAATGACGCCAAAGAAGGCATCCAGGCCTTTATCGAAAAGCGCAAACCGAACTTTAAAGGGGAATAAGGGATAAGTACGACACAAGGGGGAGAAATAAATGAATATATTTGTTTTGATGAAGCGTACGTTTGACACGGAAGAGAAAATTTCTATTCAGTCTGGTGCAATTCAAGAAGATGGAGCAGAGTTCATTATTAATCCTTATGACGAGTATGCCATTGAAGAAGCCATTCAGCTTCGTGATGAGCACGGGGGAGAAGTGACCGTTGTGACAGTTGGCGGTGAAGATGCGGAGAAACAGCTGAGAACAGCGCTTGCAATGGGCTGTGACAGGGCCGTCTTATTAAACGTCGAAGATGACCTAGAAGAGTGGGACCAATATTCAGCTTCTACCATTCTTTATCACTATTTAAAAGACAAAGAAGCTTCCTTGATCTTAGCAGGGAATGTAGCAATTGACGGCGGCTCTGGACAGGTAGCTCCGCGTCTTGCTGAATTACTCGGCTTTTCATATGTGACAACGATAACAAGTATTCAAATTGACGGCGGCTCTGCGTCGATTGAACGAGATGCAGAGGGTGATGTGGAAGTCATTTCTGCCGAACTCCCGCTTGTCGTCACAGCTCAGCAAGGACTCAATGAGCCTCGCTATCCATCATTACCAGGCATTATGAAGGCAAAGAAAAAGCCTTTAGAAGAATTGGAACTTGATGATTTAGATCTGGACGAAGATGATGTACCATATAAAATTAAAACAATTGAACGTTACTTACCGGAGAAAAAAGAGGGTGGCAAGGTGCTGAGCGGCGAGCTTCAGGATCAAGTCAAAGAACTGACAGATCTACTCAGAAATGAAGCAAAAGTCATCTAAACATCCACTTTACGATATCACGAGAACAAGGGGGAGCTTGAAGATGAGTAAAAAAGTTGTTGTACTTGGAGAAAGTCGTGACGGTAAATTAAGAAATGTGACATTTGAAGCCATTGCTGTCGCTCACAAAGTGGCAGATGGCGGTGAGGTCATTGGCGTGTTAATAGGGGATGACGTCAAAGGCCTAGCGGATGAACTGCTTTACTATGGAGCGGATCATGTCATGATTGTGGAGCATCCGCACCTTTCATATTATACGTCAGATGGTTTTGCGCAGGCGCTTCAAGCCATATTAGATCAGGTCGATCCAGATGCTGTGCTTTTTGGCCATACGTCTATCGGAAAAGACTTGTCGCCGAAAATAGCCGCACGTCTCCAGACTGGCTTGATTTCAGATGCGATCGATGTAAGCGTTACCGGCGAACATCTTGTTTTCACTAGACCGATTTACTCTGGAAAAGCCTTCGAAAAAGTCATTTCAACAGACCGCCTGCTTCTAGCGACCATCCGGCCAAACAACGTGACGCCATTTGAGCGGGATACGTCACGAGGCGGAGAAGTCACACCAGTTTCTGTCGATATTCAGAACCTTCGGACGATCGTGAAGGAAGTCATTAAAAAAACGTCAGAAGGTGTAGATTTATCGGAAGCAAAGGTCATTGTTGCTGGAGGACGCGGGGTTAAGAGCAAGGAAGGCTTTGAACCGCTGAATGAACTCGCTGAGACGCTCGGGGCAGCAGTCGGAGCCTCGCGTGGCGCCTGTGACGCCGATTACTGTGATTATGCCCTGCAAATTGGTCAAACGGGAAAAGTCGTCACACCTGATCTTTATATTGCATGCGGGATATCAGGAGCGATTCAGCATTTAGCGGGAATGTCTAACAGTAAAGTCATTGTGGCGATCAACAAAGACCCAGAAGCAGAAATCTTCAAAATCGCCGATTACGGAATCGTCGGTGACTTGTTTGAAGTGGTACCGCTTTTGAATGAAGAGTTAAAAAAGATGAATATCCACTCGTAACGCTCATACACTCAGAATGCCTAGGTATTCTGGGTTTTTTTGTATGTAATCAAGAAGAAAAGGAGCGGTTGACAAGTGAAGGGGACAGTAAAAGTCAATGACGTGATCGGACGCATTTCTAAACACATTTATGGGCACTTTCAGGAGCATTTAGGAAGAGGGATTTATGACGGGATTTGGGTAGGAAAAGACTCAGAGATTGACCATATTGACGGGATTCGTACTGATGTGCTGAAGGCGCTTCAAGCATTACATATTCCGGTGCTGAGGTGGCCGGGAGGCTGTTTCGCAGACGAGTATCACTGGGCAAATGGTGTAGGTGATCTCAGTGAACGAAAGCCAATGGTAAATACCCATTGGGGTGGTACGGTTGAATCCAATGCATTTGGTACACATGAATTTATGGCATTGTGTGAGCTGCTTGAATGTGAGCCATACATTTGCGGCAATGTGGGAAGCGGGTCTGTTCAAGAATTAGCCGATTGGGTCGAATACATGACATTTCCAAAAGGGACACCTATGTCCGACTGGCGCATTCAAAATGGAAAACAAGACCCTTGGCAGCTGACCTATGTTGGTGTAGGCAATGAAAGCTGGGGCTGCGGCGGGAATATGACGCCTGAATACTATGCAGATTTATATAAACGCTATCAAACGTACGTAAGAGAATTTGCCGGGCAGCGTATTTATAAAATCGCCTGCGGCGCGAACTCTAATGACGTGAATTGGACGAAAGTATTGATGGAGCGGGCTGCACCGTGGATGGATGGGCTCAGTTTACATTATTACACTGTACCTGGTACATGGGAGAAGAAAGGGTCAGCGACTGAATTTGATGAGGATGAATGGTTTATCACGCTGAAAAAAGCCTATGAGATGGAACGGCTTGTCGAGGACCATGGAGAAATCATGGATCGTTATGACCCAGACAAGCGAATTGGGATGATTATTGATGAATGGGGGACATGGTATGACCCAGAGCCAGGGACAAATCCTGGGTTTTTATATCAGCAAAACACACTAAGAGATGCCCTTGTGTCCGCCCTCCATTTTCATATTTTTCATCGCCATTGCGAGCGGATTCATATGGCAAATATCGCTCAGACGGTTAATGTGTTGCAAGCGATGGTATTAACAAAGGACGAAAAGATGCTTCTGACGCCTACGTATCATGTGTTTCACATGTTTCAAGTGCATCAAGAGGAAGAAGCGCTTGAAGTGGAGTTCGTTTCACCGCCGTATGAACGAAGAGGTGAAAAAATTCCTCAGGTTAGTGTGTCAGCCTCGCGTTCATCAGGTAAGATGCATATTAGCTACTGTCACCTGAATCCGCATGAACAAAAAGAGGTATCCCTTGCCATTGAAGGGGTTGATGCACAAACGAAAGTCACTGGACGTGTGCTGACGGCTGATCGCATGAATGCGCATAATACATTTGATGATCCTCATTCTGTTCAGCCGAAAGACTTTCAGCAAATGACTGTAAATCCCGGGGAATTAACGGTAGAGCTGCCGCCAATGTCAGTAGTCATGATAACTGTCGACCTCGCTTGATTGCATATTTCAATGTTTGATGAGAAGAATGTTGGGGCATCATACATTGTAAATGAAGCGGAAAGGGTGTCATGTCATATGCTTAGAACCATTCTAATGATCATCGGTGCGATTGTTGTTATTGGTGCGATTATACGGTTTGTTTTTTAATTCATTTCCTAAAAAATGATTCGTAAGCATTTCATTCGCAAGTCACATTGGTAGATGCTATACTAAAAAGCATAATTTACATTGGAGGAATGAATAATGGCAATCGTAAAAGCTACTGACGCAACATTTTCACAAGAAACTGCAGAAGGTGTTGTTCTTGCAGACTTTTGGGCACCATGGTGTGGACCTTGTAAAATGATTGCTCCAGTTCTTGAAGAACTTGATCAAGAAATGGGCGACAAAATGAAAATTGTAAAAATTGATGTAGACGATAACCAAGAAACTGCTGGTAAATACGGCGTTATGAGTATCCCAACACTTCTTGTTTTAAAAGACGGTGAAGTTGTAGAAACTTCTGTTGGTTTCAAACCAAAAGAAGCACTTGCTGAACTTGTCAACAAACATCTATAAACCGATCTATGTCCAAGCGGCATAATCATTAAAGCGGTTCTCGTAAAGACGAGAGCCGCTTTTCTTTCAACATGGTATAAAACAAATGTTCGTGATACACTAGAAGGAGTGAAAGAGGAAAACAAGGACGGATGAAAATATGAACAAACTAATCAAAGAAAAGCTGTCAGTCCTGCCGGATCAACCAGGCTGTTACTTAATGAAAGATAGACAAAATACGATCATTTACGTGGGAAAGGCAAAGGTTTTAAAAAACAGGGTGCGCTCTTATTTCACTGGATCACATGACGCCAAAACGCAGCGGCTTGTCAGTGAAATTGAAGACTTTGAATATATTGTCACCTCTTCTAATATCGAGGCGCTCATTTTAGAGCTGAATTTAATCAAAAAATATGACCCAAAATACAATGTCATGCTCAAGGATGACAAGACGTATCCATTTATAAAAATTACGAATGAACGACACCCTAAGCTGATCGTCACCCGCAATGTAAAAAAGGACAAAGGGAAATATTTCGGTCCATACCCAAACGTACAAGCAGCACGAGAAACGAAAAAGCTGCTCGACCGCTTATATCCACTGAGAAAATGCGCCACTCTTCCTGACCGTGTCTGCCTTTATTATCATCTTGGGCAATGTCTTGCACCATGTGTGTATGACATTTCCGAGGAAACGAATAAGCAGCTCGTGGACGAAATCACAAGGTTTCTAAACGGAGGACATCAGCAAATCAAAAAAGAACTGACCGAAAAGATGCAGGAAGCTGCTGAAAATTTAGAGTTTGAACGGGCAAAAGAACTGAGAGACCAAATCGCTTATATCGACTCAACGATGGAAAAACAGAAAATGACGATGAGTGATTTATCAGATCGAGATGTCTTCGCCTATGCCTATGATAAAGGTTGGATGTGTGTCCAAGTTTTCTTCATCAGACAGGGGAAATTGATTGAACGTGATGTCAGCCTGTTTCCTATGTATCAGGACCCTGAGGAAGAGTTCCTTACGTTTATGGGGCAATTTTATGAAAAGAACAACCATTTTCTGCCGAAGGAAATTTTGGTACCGGACAGTGTCGATCAAGAGATGATTGAGCAATTACTTGAGACAAACGTTCACCAGCCGAAAAAAGGAAAGAAAAAGGATCTGCTTTTACTTGCGCATCAAAATGCCAAAATCGCCTTAAAAGAAAAGTTTTCGCTCATTGAGCGTGATGAAGAGCGGACAATTGGTGCGGTGAAGCAGCTTGGGGATGCGCTTAATATTTATATGCCGTACAGAATTGAGGCGTTTGATAACTCCAATATTCAAGGAGCAGACCCGGTTTCTGCCATGGTTGTCTTTCAGGACGGGAAGCCATATAAAAAGGAATACCGAAAATACAAAATTAAAACCGTCTCAGGACCAGATGATTATGCATCCATGCGTGAAGTCATTAGAAGACGATATACCCGCGTGTTAAAGGATGAACTGCCGCTGCCAGATTTAATTTTAATTGACGGAGGAAAAGGACAGATCAACGCAGCCATCGATGTGCTTGAAAATGAATTGAATCTGTCTGTCCCAGTCGCAGGTCTTGTAAAAGATGAAAAACACCGGACTTCAAATCTCATGATGGGAGATACACTTGAAATTGTTGCGCTGGAGCGAAATAGCCAGGCTTTTTACTTGTTGCAGCGCATTCAAGATGAAGTGCACCGGTTCGCCATTAGCTTTCACCGGCAGCTGCGCGGAAAAAATGCATTCCAGTCTATTTTAGACGATGTACCAGGTATCGGAGAGAAGCGTAAAAAGCAGCTCCTCAAACATTTTGGCTCTGTGAAAAAGATGAAAGAGGCCTCTATCCAAGATTTTCAGGAGGCTGGCATTCCGAAACAGACGGCTGAACTTTTAATGGAAGCATTAAAAAAATAGATTGTACTTTTTCCAAAAGTCTGTTAAGATGTGACTAATTTAATAAATGAACGTGTTGTTTGTTGAAGATAGAGGTGCGAACTTCAAGAGTAAGCCTTCGGAGATCGATGGGATCTAAGAAGAGGGCTGAAAGGGGAGCGTCGCCGAAGTGAATAAAATCCACTCATTTTATTCGCTGGCTGTACATTGAAGAAATGTAGGGCTGTCAAGAATTCATTTCTTGGAGGGCTATCTCATTGTTTGCATCGTTTAATGATGATTTTAAAGCAATGGGGGATTTGTTCTCTCATTGCTTTTTTATTTGCAGTGAGCGGACAGTCTCCAAAGCAGCCTCTTCTCTCACACGTGAACTTTTGAAAAAGGGTGGTAGACATGGGACTAATTGTACAAAAATTTGGCGGAACTTCCGTTGGGTCAACAGAAAAAATTCGCAATGCCGCAGAGAGAGTGATCGCTGAACGCGAAGCAGGACATGATGTGGTTGTGGTTGTATCAGCGATGGGTAAATCAACAGATGTTCTAGTAGACCTAGCGAAAGAACTTACAGACGATCCAAGCAAAAGAGAAATGGATATGCTGCTCGCAACTGGTGAACAGGTGACTATTTCATTATTAACGATGGCGCTCCAAGCAAGAGGCTATGATGCCATTTCCTTTACAGGCTGGCAGGCTGGTATGAAAACAGAGCATGTACACGGAAACGCAAGAATTGTAGACATTGATGAATCAAGAATAAAAGAGGAATTAAGTGCGGGGAAAGTCGTTGTTGTGGCAGGCTTCCAAGGAATTGCAGATGACTTACATATCACAACACTTGGACGCGGAGGATCAGATACGACTGCTGTGGCACTGGCTGCCGCACTAAAAGCTGATAAATGTGATATTTACACAGATGTACCAGGAGTGTTTACGACAGATCCGCGTTATGTATCATCTGCGCGGAAACTTGCAGGTATTTCATACGATGAGATGCTTGAGCTGGCTAATTTAGGAGCTGGGGTCCTGCATCCAAGAGCTGTTGAATTTGCGAAAAATTATCAAGTCCCGCTAGAAGTCCGTTCTAGTATTGAAAATGAATCGGGTACGTTAATTGAGGAGGAATCATCCATGGAACAAAATTTAGTCGTCAGAGGCATTGCGTTTGAAGATCAGATTACACGTGTGACAGTGTGCGGGCTTTCAAGCGGTCTCACAACATTATCGACCATTTTTACGACGCTTGCGAAACAGAATATCAATGTTGATATCATCATTCAGTCTGTCACAAGCACCAATCAGACGTCGATCTCTTTCTCTGTGAAAACGGATGATTTGTCCAAAACAGTTGAAGTATTAGAAGAATATAAAGGGGCGCTTGGCTACGAGCAGATTGAGACAGAAAGCAAATTAGCGAAAGTATCCATTGTGGGATCTGGAATGGTCTCAAATCCAGGCGTAGCCGCTGAAATGTTCGCTGTGTTAGCGCAAAAAGACATTCAAGTGAAAATGGTCAGTACGTCTGAAATTAAAGTCTCAACGGTGGTCGGCCGTGATGATATGGTCAAAGCGGTAGAAGCGCTGCATGATGCGTTTGATTTATCAAAGGTGAGCGCAGCTGCTCATTCTTAAAAAGGTAAAGAGGTGACCTCATGAAAGAGGATCGCCTCTTTTTTCTATATGGAATCGGCTGAAACGGACGTAAACCCATTCATTAAGTATGCTATGATAGATGTAGACATATAAAAAAGGCGTGACCTGAAGTCCGCGCCTTTTATCAAGAGGATTAACTAGGGTCTCTTAAATCCCATTTAACGGTTAAAATGACTTTCTCAGCACGCTTTTTCACTTGTTCATAGGATTCAGCCACGTGCTCATTTAGAAGCTGAATTTGTTCAGCAATAAAACCCGCTTCCATCTGAAAGCATGGCTCCTTTTGATAGGTGAGTCGATTGGATACTAGTGGACCTTCGAGCTCAAACTCAATTTCCTGTTTTTTCGAATGGACCATTGTGAGAGTCCCCCATCCGGCATCATGGAAAAATTCGGGGATCTTTTCCCATGACTCTTGAGGAAATTTACGAGCAAGCAGTTTACCCGCAAAATACATCATAGATGAATGGTCCTGACCAAGAATATCAGGCAGCAGAACTTCGCGTATCAGCTCGTAGGCAAATCCATTGACTTCAATTTCTTTTAGCTGTTCTAAGTTAGATTCGAATTTATTCATTGTACGGCTCCCCTCTTTCAACAATTTATTATAGCTTATGTGGGCATATGATGACAGAGTTTTCCCTGAAGTCTAAGAAATTCTTATTGTAGTAAAACGAATTTTGATTTAAAACTTTTAAATTTCGGAAAATTTTAATTTATGTACGCGGTTTCTTGACGCTTTTTTGACATAGGAGTAAAATGAAATTGTCAATAAATTTGAATAAAGTGCTTACAATTGAAAGAAGCGGGGGTAAGACAATTTTCAAGCAATTGCACTTTTTTTACTAGGGGGTAAAGTAATGTCGGGGAACAAAGAATTTTTTTATCGGAGATTGCATTCTTTGCTTGGCGTCATTCCGGTCGGTCTATTTTTAGTACAGCACTTAGTGATTAACCACTTTGCGACGGATGGACCAGAGGCGTTTAACAAAGCTGCACACTTTATGGAACAGCTTCCTTTCAGATATGCACTTGAGCTGTTCGTGATTTTCTTACCACTGATCTATCATGCTGTTTATGGGGTGTACATAGCCTTTACGGCACAAAACAACACGTCTCGCTTCAGTTACTTAAGAAACTGGCTGTTCAGACTGCAAAGGATTTCAGGTATTATCACATTGATTTTTGTCACTTGGCACGTATGGGAAACGCGCATTCAAGCTCAGCTTGGAGCTGAAGTTAACTATGACATGATGGCGAATATTTTAAGCTCTCCATTTATGCTAGGCTTCTATATTGTCGGCGTTTTATCTACTATTTTCCACTTTGCTAATGGCTTGTGGTCATTTGCTGTCAGCTGGGGAATTACCGTTTCACCACGCTCACAACGAATCTCCACATATGTGACATTAGGTATATTTATAGCGCTTTCATATGTAGGGCTAAGAGCAATTTTCGCTTTTGTTTAAGAGGAAATAGATTAGTAGAAGAGGGAGAGGGGCTACAATGAGTAATTCTAGCATCATCGTTGTCGGAGGCGGCTTAGCTGGTCTCATGGCAACTATTAAAGCAGCAGAAGCGGGAACAGCTGTTCAACTATTTTCAATCGTACCTGTGAAACGTTCGCATTCTGTATGTGCACAGGGCGGAATCAACGGAGCGGTCAATACAAAAGGTGAAGGGGATTCACCTTATGAGCATTTTGATGACACGGTATACGGCGGAGATTTCTTAGCCAACCAGCCGCCAGTAAAGGCAATGTGTGAAGCAGCGCCGTCCATTATCCACTTACTTGATCGTATGGGTGTTATGTTTAATAGAACACCAGAGGGATTATTGGACTTCCGCCGCTTCGGGGGAACACAGCACCACCGTACAGCGTTTGCTGGAGCTACAACAGGCCAGCAGCTATTATACGCACTGGATGAGCAGGTTCGCCGCTATGAAGTAGCAGGGCTTGTCACAAAATATGAAGGCTGGGAATTCCTTGGCGCTGTTTTAGATGACGAGGAAGTATGCCGCGGGATTGTCGCGCAGAACTTAACGACAATGGAAATTCAATCCTTCCGTTCAGATGCAGTCATCATGGCAACAGGCGGTCCTGGAATCGTGTTCGGTAAATCAACGAACTCCATGATTAACACTGGGTCTGCTGCATCTATCGTTTATCAGCAAGGTGCGCATTATGCAAATGGAGAATTCATTCAAATTCACCCAACAGCGATTCCAGGAGATGACAAGCTTCGTCTCATGAGTGAATCAGCTCGTGGTGAGGGCGGACGAGTTTGGACATATAAAGACGGGAAGCCTTGGTACTTCCTTGAAGAAAAATACCCAGCATACGGGAACCTTGTACCGCGTGACATCGCAACGCGTGAAATCTTTGACGTATGTGTCGAGCAAAAGCTTGGCATCAACGGAGAGAACATGGTATATCTCGATCTTTCTCATAAAGATCCAAAAGAGCTTGATATTAAGCTTGGTGGAATCATTGAAATTTATGAAAAATTCATGGGTGATGACCCGCGTAAGCTTCCGATGAAAATCTTCCCTGCTGTTCATTACTCAATGGGCGGATTATGGGTCGATTATGATCAAATGACGAATATCAAAGGTCTGTTCGCTGCCGGAGAATGTGATTACTCGATGCACGGCGGAAACAGACTTGGTGCAAACTCACTTCTTTCTGCGATTTACGGCGGAATGGTCGCTGGACCAAATGCAGTGAAGTACATTAGCGGTCTTGAGAAATCTGCGGAAGACCTATCTTCTGCAACATTTGACAGCGCCGTGAAGAAAGAGCAGGAGAAATGGGACAACATCCTCAGCATGGATGGTACAGAAAATGCGTACGTGCTTCATAAAGAGCTTGGAGAATGGATGACGGATAACGTTACAGTGGTTCGTTACAATGACAAACTCTTAAAAACAGATCAGAAGATCGAAGAACTAATGGAGCGCTACAAGAAGATCAACATCAACGATACCGCATCATGGAGCAACCAAGGCGCTGCCTTCACACGTCAGCTTGACAACATGCTTCAGCTGGCAAGAGTCATTACGATCGGGGCATATAACCGGAATGAAAGCCGAGGCGCACACTATAAACCGGAATTCCCAGAAAGAAACGATGAAGAATTCCTTAAAACAACGATGGCTACGTTCAAAGGGAAAAATCAAAAGCCTGCATTCCACTATGAGGACGTCGATGTATCGTTAATTGCACCTCGTAAACGAGATTACTCGAAGAAAAAGGTGGAGAAATAAGATGAGTGAAAAAAACACAATTCAATTCATTATCACGCGTCAAGATACAGCAGATGGAAAGCCTTATGATGAAGAATTCGAAATCCCTTACCGCCCAAATATGAACGTCATTTCTGCACTCATGGAAATTAGACGTAACCCGGTTAATAAACAAGGTGAAAAAACAACGGCGATCAACTGGGATATGAACTGTCTTGAAGAGGTGTGCGGAGCTTGCTCTATGGTCATTAATGGAAAACCACGCCAGTCATGTACAGCCCTGATTGATAAGTTAGATCAGCCGATCCGTCTTCAACCGATGAAGACATTCCCTGTCGTGAGAGACTTGCAGGTTGATAGAAGCCGCATGTTCAACTCCTTGAAAAAAGTAAAAGCATGGGTGCCGATCGATGGCACATATGATCTTGGACCTGGACCAAGAATGCCTGAGAAAAAACGTCAATGGGCGTATGAGCTTTCAAAATGCATGACATGTGGTGTCTGCCTTGAAGCTTGTCCAAACGTGAATGATAAGTCTTCCTTTATGGGCCCTGCACCGCTTTCACAAGTACGTCTATTTAACGCACACCCGACAGGTGCGATGAATAAGTCTGACCGTCTAGAAGAAATTATGGGTGACGGCGGTCTTGCGAACTGCGGGAACTCTCAAAACTGTGTGCAGGCTTGTCCGAAAGGAATCCCGCTGACAACGTCAATTGCAGCACTTAACCGAGATACAACATTACAAGCTTTCCGTAACTTCTTCGGAAGCGATCACGCAGAATAACATCACATTCAGTCCTCTTTGCCAATCATGATGAGTGTTTACAAGAGGCTGGGTGGAACACAGAATAAACGCCTCTTCCAATATGGGAGAGGCGTTTATTGATGAATAAGGAGATGATAAAGTGAGACTTCCGTCATATATTGAGGAACCGTTTGAAGAGTGGAGGGCATCCTTTCGATTTTATGTCGAAACGACTGTCCGTTTTTCAGAAACGGATATGTTTGGCCATATGAACAATGTCACCCCATTTGTGTATTTTGAAGAAGCACGGATTGCCTTTTTTCAAAAAACAGGAATTGTGGATAAACGAATGAAACGTGTGAAAGAGACGATTACAGTCGTGGCAAACCTGCAATGTGATTACATCAAACAGGTTGAAATAGGGGAGCGGCTTCGTGTGTATGTAAAGCCGGAAAAAGTCGGGTCAAGCTCACTTATCCTTCATTACTTAGGAGAAAACGAGCAGCAGGAACCATGCTTTACAGGCTCAGTCACCATGGTCCAAATTAATAAAGAAACAGGCGCTCCTGTCCCATTTACAGAGGAAGAAAAAGAGACATTTCAAGCTCAGCGAAATGGGTAGTATGCAGCCTCGTCAACGTGTAAGCTTCATTTTGTTATAATAAAAAGACCATATCAAGAAGAAACAAAAGGAGAACACATGAAGATTTTTCAATATGACACCATCGATAGTACAAATAATGAAGCGAAAAGGCTCATTCAGCAAGGAGAAAAACCTTCATTTGCTGTCTATGCACATCAGCAGACAGCAGGAAGAGGCAGGCTAGGCAGGCCGTGGGAAACGCCTGCAGGAAATGTCGCTGTGACCATGACAGTTTTACCGCCAGAAGAACTCTCCACCCAGTCAACGATTGCTCCGCTGACGGCACTAGCGATCTACGATGTACTTAAACCTCTCATAAGGGCTGAGGATCAGCTGGCGATTAAATGGCCAAATGATATTCTTATCAATGAAGCAAAGGTATCAGGCACATTGATTGAAGCGGACCGTACCGGTATTTATATCGGGGTTGGCATTAATGTGAAGACAAAGCCAGAGCATGTTCCGTACAAAACCATTTGCCTATCAGAGCTTACAGAGGTGAAATCGGATCAGCTTGTGAAGGAACTTGCAGCCGCTTTTGAAAAATATCATACACGCTGGAAGAATGAAGGGTTTGAAGCACTCACTGCCCTCTACAACAAACGGTTATATCGTCTTCATAAACCGCTGCGGATTTCGTTAGACCGTGAAAAACAAACATGGGAAGAGGGTATTTGCTGCGGGGTCAACCACAACGGTCATCTCCAGCTAAAAGATGAGAAAGGGCAGATAAAAGCTCATTCTGCCGGAGATATAGATGCACCACTACAGCATTAAAAAAAGCAGACGATATTCTCGTCTGCTCAGCGTGTAGACAAACCCTCGCATTCGGTGTCAGGTCTGCGCTCCGGTGCTCACGAATGTCACATTCGCTCCGCTCCGGTGCTCGTCCTTCCTAGACTGCAAAGGTTTTCTATCACGCTGAAAAGAAGACAAAGGGCTAAAATCAAGATCATTTTAGCCCTTTGTCAACAATCTGAGCAGACGATGTTCTCGTCTGCTTTAAGCTTCTCTTTTAATCTGAGGCTGAATCACATAGTCTTGTTTTGTGAAGACAACTCCGTCTAGAATTTCTCTTGCGGTTCGAATAACTTTGACTCTGTTTTCAGAGATGTCAATTTCAGTTTGCATAATACCAGCAGGATGCCCAATTCGAAGGGTGTCATCTTTTCCTTGAAACAGCTGAGAAGGAAGTGTTTCATCTAAGAAACAGCTGGCTGTCACGCAGACAGAGCCGGTAATGGCAAGTGCTTGGTGCGGTCTTTGCATCGATAGCATACGAACGATGATGTCCATATCTTCTGCTCGTCTCAAGATTCCATTTGTATCTACATAATCAGCAGGCTCGCTAATGAGCGCAAGCTTTGGAACAGCTGGAGACTGTAATGTGGCCATTTCTTTTGGTGCAAAATGACACATTTCAGCAGCGAGAGAACGAATATCTTCTAAATCATCCAGTAATTCGTCTGTAAACTCTTCAGGCAATTCAGTTCCTTTTAATTGAATATCTTTGGCACGAATAAAGGCAATTGGATTTGCAATGTCAACGATCGAGATTGGAATTTCCCCAAACTTCGTTTGAATCGTATCAATTTTGTTTCCAGTCGGAAAGGTTTTACCTGTGACAGCGCCTTCCGGTTTCTCAAAGGATAAATAAATGGGAGAACCAGTTCCTTTTACGCCTGGAATTTCTGCCTGTCCTTCAAATTTTACTTCTCCATTTTCAACTTCGACCTCTGCCGTAATGACTTTATTTGTATTGGTATTGAGGATACGTACAGTTGTAATGGGCTCAACCGCTTGAACAAGTCCTTTAATGATCGCATACGGCCCAACGGCTGATGAGATGTTCCCGCAGTTTCCTTTAAAGTCTACATATCTCTCATTAATGCTGACTTGTGCAAATGTATAGTTCACATCCACATCCGGGCGTGTGGCTTTATCGATAATGGCCACTTTGCTTGTTAAAGAATTACCGCCGCCAATTCCATCGACCTGCAGCCGGTCAGGGCTGCCCATAATGTCTAATAGAAATGCTTCGAGCTCATCGTGTTCATATGGTGCATTGTTTGCGTGAATGAATACTCCTTTGCTTGTACCGCCTCGCATGATTGTGATTGGAACTTTTCTCATTACTCTCACCCTCAATTTTTAATTAACTGTTTATCTAACCAAAATGGTAAAGTATAATAAGAGATAAGTTAAATACATTATTTTAAGAGAAATCGATAAAATTATTTTATAATTAGTAAAAAAGGAGGGCATACAATGGATGAAAAAGATTGGCGGTTTTTAAAGGTACTTTATGAAGAAAAGAACATCACAAAAGCGGCAGAAAAATTATTTGTCTCTCAGCCTGCCTTAAGCTATCGTTTGAAACAGCTTGAAGAGGAGTTTGATATGAAGCTTTTCTTTAAAAGAAAACGAGGAATTGAATTTACATCAGAGGGCGAATACTTGGCTAAATATGCAAATGACATGCTCAAACAGCTGCAGCAAACAAAAGATGGCATGCTCAATATGCAAAAAAAGGTCAAAGGAACGATCCGGTTAGGGGTCTCAAGTAACTTTGCCCAGTATAAACTGCCAGAAATATTAAAAGAATTTTCTAAGCAGTATCCACATGTTCAATTTATGGTCAACACAGGCTGGAGTACAAAGGTAATGGATTTATTAGGAACATCAAGTGTGCATTTAGGGATTTTAAGAGGCGATTATGACTGGAATGGAGAGCGTTTTTTGCTCGATAAAGAGCGTCTTTGTATCATTTCAAAATCAGAAATCCAGCTAAAGGATCTCCCGAATTTGCCGCTCATTGACTATCATACAGACAGTTCATTGAAACGGCTGATTAACAGATGGTGGCAGGAAACATTCACAATGCCTCCGCTTGTCACGATGGAGACAGACCGTCAGGATACATCAAAAGAGATGGTGAAGCATGGTTTAGGCTATGCCATTGTCCCAGAAATTTGTCTCAGACCTAGTGATGAGTTATTTGTAAAAGGTCTTTCGTATAAAGATGGACAGCCTGTTTTAAGAGATACATGGCTCATGTACCAGCCAGACTCACTTCATTTGTCTGTTGTGAAAGCGTTCATTGAGTTTTTAAGAAATCAGCAAGGTTGATTATAAAAGAAATTTATTGAATAGACGAAAAAATCGATATTTTCATTATAAAAAAAGCTATTATATCCTTGAAATAGAAAGCGCTAACATATAGATCGCAAGTGCAAGGGGGCGCTTGCAGATCATGTAAAGAAGAGGATGGAGGGATATAAAGTGCTAGCTATTTTAGGGATCTTGATGGTCTTGACATTTACATTTCTCATTATGACAAAACGTATGCATCCGGTGGTGGCTCTAACCGTTGTACCTATCATATTTGCATTGATCGGTGGCTTTAACAAAGGATTAGGGGACATGATGCTTGATGGACTGAAAACTGTTGCACCATCAGCTGCTTTATTGTTATTTGCGATTTTATTCTTCGGTGTCATGCTGGATGCTGGATTGTTTGATCCTCTGATTAAACTCATTCTACGTATTGTAAAAGGTGATCCTGTCAAAATTGCTTTTGGGGTAGCGATTTTGTCTATGCTAGTTGCATTAGATGGTGACGGAACAACAACGTATATGATTACCGTATCAGCTATGCTGCCACTTTTCTTAAGAATTGGGATGAACCCATTAATTTTAGGAACAATTTCATTATTATCATTAGGAATTATGAGCGGAATGACGCCATGGGGCGGTCCGGCTACTCGTGCTATCGCGGCGCTTGGATTAGATGCAGGCGAATTTTTCATTCCATTACTCCCAACGATGGTTGGAGGCGGTCTTTTTATACTTTTTACTGCTTACGTACTTGGAAAAAAAGAAAGAAAACGGATTGGGATTGCAGAGATTCAGTACAAAGAAGAGCCGTCCATTTCTCCTGAATTGGCTGCGTCAATTGAGGATGGAGTAGCCGATATCAAAAGGCCGAATCTGATTTGGATTAACTTCTTCCTTACAATTGCTGTCATGGTCACACTAGTCCTGGATATCATCCCAATTCCTGTACTCTTCTTAATTGGATTTGTCATCGCTCTCATGATTAACTATCCAAAGGTTGAAGATCAGCGCGAGCGAATTTTATCGCATGCAGGAAATGCATTAACGGTTATCACACTTGTATTTGCAGCAGGAATTTTCACAGGGATCTTTTCAGGAACAAAGATGGTTGAGGCCATTGCCAATTTGGTCATTTACATGATTCCTGATTCCTACAGCTCATTTTTCCCGCTGATTGTTGCTCTGACGAGTATGCCATTTACATTTATTCTTTCAAATGATGCTTACTATTTCGGGGTGCTGCCGATCTTGGCTGAAGCCGGCGCAGCTTACGGGATTGATCCGGTGGAGATTGCACGTGCTTCTATCATAGGACAGCCTGTCCACTTACTGAGCCCGCTTGTGGCTTCAACGCTGCTGCTTGTTGGAATGCTGAACAAAGATATTGGTGATTTGCAAAAATACGCACTCCTATGGACCGTGTTAACTGCCCTTTTTACAACACTTATTGCATTGTTAACAGGCGCCATTACAATCTTTTAAATACCACGTAAAAAAGGACGATGTCTCGGTGAGGAGACTCGTCCTTTTTTGCGTGGCTGAAAGCGCAGTAAATTGGACGCTGATATGCGGGATTTCTTGATTTTAACGTCACCTACCTCAGGCACCCGGCATATGATATCTCGACTATACAGAATCCCATTCTATAGAGACTAGAGCTCTCACCTTAGCAAGGAGGGTTACAATACTTGAAGGAGAAAGAGTTTCAATCCAAGCCGCTATTAACCAAAAGAGAAAGAGAAGTATTCGAATTGCTCGTCCAAGATAAAACAACAAAAGAAATTGCAAGCGAGCTTTTTATTAGCGAAAAGACTGTTCGAAATCATATTTCGAATGCCATGCAAAAGCTAGGAGTTAAAGGCCGCTCACAGGCCGTAGTCGAGCTTCTGCGTATGGGTGAGCTAGAGCTCTAAAGTCAGCCGGTTTTCCTTCCATATCGGGAAGGAACCGGTTATTTCTATATGGTTTCCATGAGTCTCTTCTTGCATTTTCTTTGAAAAACGAGGAAAATAGACATGTACGTTTTAATCAAAGTGAGATGCTATAGTGAGGTATCAATAAAATGGAAACGAATGAGTCTGGCCATGTTGCAGAGATTGAAAAATCATTGCGCCACATTGCTGCAATTATTAAGCAAAAAGGCAGAGAAATCCTGAATCAATATACGATTACACCTCCACAATTCATCGGGCTTCAGTGGCTTTATGAATTTGGAGATATGACAATAGGTGAGCTGTCACAAAAGATGTATTTGGCTTGCAGCACAACCACTGATTTAATTGATAGAATGGAAAAAAGTGAACTTGTCGAACGGGTGAAAGATCCATCTGATCGCCGCGTGGTTCGCATTCATTTATTGCCTGAAGGCGAGAGGATCATTCAAGAAGTGATTGCTAAACGCCAAGAATACGTCAGTGAACTTCTAGGGGCTTTCTCAGAAGAAGAAGCCATCGTTTTCAACCAATCCTTAACGAAACTACAGCAGCAAATGAAAAGAAAATGAGGCGATTTTGTTGGATCAACCAATCGGCGTCATTGATTCCGGCGTCGGCGGTTTAACCGTTGCAAAGGAAATCATGAGACAACTGCCAAAAGAAAACATCATTTATGTAGGCGATACAAAACGATGTCCATATGGCCCTCGTAAAGAAGAAGAAGTTCTTCAATATACTTGGGAAATGGCGCACTACTTATTAAAACACCACCATATTAAAATGCTCGTCATTGCGTGCAACACAGCAACGGCGATCGCACTGGACGAAATCAAAGCAACGCTTGATATTCCGGTCATTGGCGTGATTCAGCCCGGCGCCCGTACAGCGATCAAGGTGACAAACAATCAGCACATTGGCGTTATTGGCACAGTCAATACGATCAAAAGCGAGGCATACAAAGAAGCGCTGCTGTCACTAAAAGCAGGTCTAACGGTTCAAAGCCTGGCGTGTCCGCTCCTTGTCCCATTTGTGGAAAGCGGAACGTTTTTAGATCAGACAGCAGAGGCAGTGGTGAAAGACTCCCTTGAACCAATGAAAGAAACAGGGATTGATACACTTATTCTTGGCTGCACACACTATCCGATTTTAAAAGAGCCGATTCAGCGCTTTATGGGCAGTGATGTCAGCATCATTTCATCAGGGGATGAGACAGCGAGAGAAGCGAGTACGATTCTTTCATATAAAGGGCTGTTAAATACCTCTAAAGAAGCACCTGTCCATACATTTTACACAACAGGACAGCAGCAAAATTTCCAAAACATCGCTCGTGACTGGTTTGGCTATCTGCCAGGGAAGGTCGAAACCGTGTCACTTGAACACATCTACCAGCAATAACCCCTTCTACTTGAAGCGGGTTATTTTTTTATGAAAAGGGTCTAATCCTCCGAGGGAGCTCGTATACATAGTAGTACAAACTACTAGAGGAGGGTGAAGTATGCTGAAAAAAGGATCTACAGCAGCTGTTACGTGTATCGCGTCAGCCATGCTTTTGTCAGGATGCGGATTGTTTCAAACAGACCAAGCGAAAACAGAGATTGATCCACCACAAAACGTCACATATGTGAAAGAAAATAAAGAAGATAAACAAACAGCCAAAGAAGGAAAAGAAGAGAAGCAGGCAGATACAGTCATGAGAGAATTATATTTAATTGATAAAAACGGGTATGTCGTATCTCAATCCATTCCGCTGCCGAAAAATGAAGGAAGTGCAAAACAAACCCTTGAATATCTCGTGGACGGGGGACCTATTTCTAACTTAATGCCGAATGGATTCAGAGCAGTGTTACCTGCGGACACGAGCGTATCTGTCGATATTAAAGATGGAACGGCAATTGTGGATTTTTCAAATGAATTTAAAAACTATAAAAAAGAAGACGAACAGCGAATCCTGCAATCTGTTACTTGGACGTTAACACAGTTTGATTCCATAGCCAAAGTCAAATTAAAGATGAATGGACATGAACTAAAAGAAATGCCTGTGAACGGTACACCTATCTCAGATGATTTAAGCAGAGAAGACGGGATTAATATCCAGCACGAGGCTGCTGCTGATATGACTTCAACAAAGCCTGTAACTGTCTACTATTTAGCTGAATCTGATGAACAGACATACTACGTTCCGGTCACCACAAGAGCACCAAAAGACGAGGATGATCCGATTATAGCAGCAATTGATGAGCTCGTTTCCGGACCAAGCAAAAAAAGCCATCTGCTTACAGACTTTGACCAAGATGTGAAGCTGAATGATGTACCAAAAGTAAAAGATGGACATGTGACACTTGATTTCAACGAATCTATTTTTGGCAGTGCGGATGAAAAGAAAAAGGTCATTTCACAAAAAGTTCTTAATAGCATTGTGCTCACATTAACAGAGCTGCCGGACGTCAAAAGCGTATCTGTTAAGGTCAACGGCAAGGCTGAGCTTGTGAACGAAAAAGGCGCAGAGCTCACAAAGCCGGTTTCACGACCAGAACAAGTGAATACAGGTAGTTTTTAACGTCACACATTGATATAATGGAGAAAAAGAGGCATGCATATTCGCTGCCTCTTTTTTATTCCGAGCGGTTAGAACAAGCCGAGGTTGTCAAAGTTAGTAGGAGAACCCCGCTGGCATACGCGCGGAATGTATATCGTAACGGAGGTAAAACATGAGATTAGATGAAAGACAATATGACGAATTGAGAAAAATTGAAATAGAGGCAGGCTACATCACGCACCCAGAAGGCTCTGTCTTAATCTCAGCGGGAAATACGAAGGTGATTTGTAACGCATCGATCGAAGACCGCGTACCTCCTTTTTTAAGAGGAGAAGGAAAAGGCTGGATTACAGCAGAATATAGCATGCTTCCAAGAGCAACTGCACAAAGAACGATAAGAGAATCATCTAAAGGAAAAGTCACAGGACGTACGATGGAGATCCAGCGTTTAATTGGACGAGCACTCCGCGCAGTCGTTGACTTAGAAAAGCTTGGCGAACGCACGATTTGGATTGATTGTGATGTCATTCAAGCAGACGGCGGCACACGCACAGCGTCCATCACAGGTGCTTTTGTTGCCATGACACTCGCGATTCAAAAGCTACGAGCTGAAGGAGTCATCAAAGAAAACCCGATTACTGATTATTTAGCGGCGATATCCGTCGGAATTGATTCTCAGCAAGGTCTTCTGTTAGATTTAAACTATGAAGAAGATTCTTCTGCTGAAGTAGATATGAATGTCATCATGACAGGCGCTGGACGCTTTGTTGAACTTCAAGGCACAGGTGAAGAAGCGACATTCTCAAGAGAACAGCTAAACGGACTGCTTGATTTAGCCGAAAAGGGCATCAAAGAATTAATCGAAAAGCAAAAAGCAGTAACAGGAGAAGTCATCGAATAAAGAGAAGGGTTTGATCAGGATGAAAACAGCCATCATTGCAACGCACAATGCGGGCAAAGCGAAAGAATTCAAAGCCATTCTTGAGCCAAAAGGATTCACGGTCAAAACACTAGCAGACATTGGCTTTACTGAAGAGATTGAAGAAACAGGACAAACCTTCGAAGAAAATGCCATCATCAAAGCCGAGGCGATTCAAGCCAAAGCAGGTGAAATGGTCATTGCAGACGATTCCGGTCTGTCGATTGATTATCTAGGCGGGAAACCTGGCGTGTATTCAGCGAGATACGCAGGTGAGCATAAAGATGATGCGGAGAATGTGGAAAAAGTGCTGAGCGAACTTCAAGGCATTGAAAAAGAAGACCGCACAGCCAGATTCAGATGTGCCCTTGCTGTCAGTATACCGGGCAAAGAAACAAAAACGGTAGAAGGATCAGTAGAAGGCTTCATCGCAGAAGAACCAATCGGCGAAAATGGCTTCGGATACGACCCAATTTTCATCGTCAAAGACAAAGACCAGACGATGGCCGAGTTATCACCAGAGGAGAAAAACAAGATCAGCCATCGAGCGGTCGCGCTTCAAAAGCTTTCATCACTGCTAGACGCAAATGAATAAGGGGGAATGAAGCCATGAAGATACTCATTATTAGTGACAGTCATGGACTCACAGACGAACTTCAAACCATTGCCAAACGGCATGAGGCTGAAGTCGACATGATGATCCACTGCGGAGATTCAGAACTCGAAACGAACCACCCAGCACTCGAAGGATACAAAGTCGTCAAAGGAAATTGTGACTTTATGGGCGATTTTGAAGAAGAGCTCCTGCTCCCACTCGATGGAGGCGGAAAACTATTTCTCACTCACGGACATCTGCATGGCATCAAACAATCCTTACTTCAAGTCTACTACCGTGCAGAAGAGCTAGGCGCAGACATTATCTGCTTTGGTCACTCGCACATTCCGGGCAGTGAGCTGCTAAGAGGAAAACTGCTCATTAACCCAGGCAGCGTACACCTGCCAAGAGTGCGAAAAGAGCGCAGCTATGCTATACTGACACTAGATGGAAGCGAAGCAAACGTACAGTTTTTCACGGACGAAGGTCAGGTCATACAAGGCCTCGAAAACACTGTCACATTGGAAGGTATTTCATAAGGGTGCAGCATTTGCCCCTTATGAAAAAACTTTCGAAAAACCGTTGACTTTAAAGAACAATAGTAATATAATAAATCTTGTCGCTGAGGTAATACACCACAGCACACTACATAACAACATGTCCCAGTAGCTCAGCAGGATAGAGCAACGGCCTTCTAAGCCGTCGGTCGGGAGTTCGAATCTCTCCTGGGACGTACTAAATTAAAAGCCTGAAACCCTTTATTATCAAGGGTTTCAGGCTTTTTTGTTCTTTGAAACATAAATTCGTAACTCGCTTCAAAACAGGGAGCGGATTTATTTTTAAGGATTTCCGTTCTCTGTTTTTGTATCAAAGAAGCTATCAAAATGAGTGGCTGATTTCTGATCAGCTTCTTCAATGACATGAGCGTAAATTGACATAGTTGTATCCATTTTTGTATGCCCTAAACGTTCCTGAATAACTGCGATTTATTTAAATGATTGGATAATTCAGTTCATAATTTGGATAGCAATAATAAGGCGGTCTACGTCCAATTTCAGACATTAGCCATGAATGCTCCATATAAACCATGGTGACTTTTTCCATTGAATGGTTCACAAGTAATAACTCTACTTCTGGATTAAATTCATATCTCAATCCAATGACCTCCTTATATTAGGAATGTGTGGATTCCCCACCGTCAACATGCAGCACTTGACCTGTAACAAAACGTGAATCATCAGAAGCTAGATAAACAAATGTTGGTGCGAGTTCAAATGGATGGGCAACTCGTTCCATTGGGTTAAATGCTCCATATACAGCCACTTGGTCTGACGAGAAGCTTGCTGCAATGAGCGGCGTCCAGATTCGACCTGGAGCAACAGCGTTTACACGAATTCCTTGTTTTACAACATTTTTAGCCAAAGCACGTGTCCAACCAACAATTGCACCTTTTGTGGCTGTATAATCAATCATTTGTTGTTCACCTACATACGTTACGACTGAAGAAGTACCGATAATAGAACTGCCTGGTTTTAAGTAAGGAAGCGCTGCCCTGGTTGTGTAAAAATGTGAGTATATGTTGACTTTAAAGGTGTCATCGAATTGTTCGTCTGTAATGTCAAGAAGGCTTGGTTGTTGAAATTGGATACCAACGTGGTTACATAGAACATCTAGACGTCCGAAGGTTTTTACTGTTTTCTCTACAATGGTGATACATTGCCTTTTATCTCGCAAGTCTCCTGGCATCAATAAACAACGTTGCCCGAGTTCTTCGATTCTTGCTTTTGTTCTATTAGCATCTTCGTGTTCATCTAAGTATGCAATTGCAACGTCAGCACTTTCCTTTGCGAAGGCAATGGCTACGGCTGCACCAATACCACTATCCCCTCCTGTAATAAGAGCAACTTTTCCCGCTAACTTACCACTCCCTTTGTAATTTGTATTTTCAATAATTGGAAGTGGTACCATTAAACCTTCTACACCAGGATGACGAAGTTGACGTTGTTCAGGTAAATTAATTGGGATTTCTTCATAGCGTGTGATTTTTCCGTAATTAGGGTACATGGGATAAGGTTGAGTTTTCATTTTCTCTAGAAACATCTGTTGCATTTGTTTGATTTGTTGCAACTTACGCTCATCAGATTCTTGTGTCATTGAATTCCCTCCAAATGTACTTATTCCCTTTAAATGTTTATGTTGTTGACTGCTAATCCAAGTATTAATAATGAATAAACTTGTGAAGGAGTTATTTGAAGAGTTTGAGTAAACTTTCATGAGTAGGTTGGAATATTCAGGTGTTTTAACACGTGGCAGCAATCAAGGCTGGGAAGTAATAAAAGTTGCAGACCAATTTATCGGAAGTTGAGAAATGTATAAAGGCGAAGGAGAAGAAGAGTATTTTACAGGTCCTATTAGGTATCTCAATTTTGTTCATGAGATTTTCAAAGTAGGTAGTCAGACTCCACTCTTTAAATATGTAAAGCTAATTGCCGCAGAATTGGTTTCCCTTTCTCTTATTGGTAAAGAAACTTTTGAAGTTTCCGACCTTTACTTTGAGAAAGACATTTGGTTATTGGCACTATAAGAAATCAGTGATTTTTGATTTTATCGAATCACTTTGTAAAAGATCATCTTCTTCACTAATCTTTTTTAAATTATGGGCTGCTTTATGGATGGGGAGTCAGCTATATATCTTCAAGCGTATGAGGATAAGCGGTATAAAGAGGACAATGATTTTTATCTTTACGAGGAATTTGAAGAAGCTCTTGCGCAAAACTACAAGCACACATGGGACTGGCTCGTCACCAGTTTTCATGACAAGGTGGACATTGCCATGTTTACAACAAGCTTCGGTAACGGAATGTATCCAAGCTTTTGGGGGCTAGATGAAAACGGAGAACCTACTTGTCTTGTGACGGATTTTCTAATAATGGACTGATGAGAAACTCATGAAATCATGGGTTTTTTATTGTTCTTTAATATAGGTTTAGCATATTAAAGATGTAGTAACGGAGAGAAACGGAACGGAGGACAATTAAGTAAACATGCATCTGGAGTATAGATCAAGAGAAAAAAGTAGTCCCAAAGAGACTACTTTTAAAATTAATTATATACATTACCTGCAAGAGTAACAGGATATTTACCAAGGTTTGTTACTTCCAAATAATAGTCTTTGGTAGTCGAAACATTATTAAAGTTGATTTCTAACCATAAACGACCATCAGCTTTCTTCACATCACCATAATAAGATAATGCAGAGACTTTTTTACCTGTTTGTGCATCTACTAATTTATATTCAACATGAGCTTTTGCATCATTTCTTTGAGACTCCTGCCATCCTTTATAGATAGTTCCAGTACTATTTCTAATAGTGAATTTAGTGCCTTTATAATAATCTAAGTTTGAACCATTTCCTTGTAATGTTCTTTCTTGTAAGTAGTACACGGAAGATGCTTTCGTTGAAATTTGACCATTGGACTTTGCTGAAAGTGTTGAAAGAGTATGTGTTATTGGAGAAAAATTATTAGAAATACTTGAACCTGCTGCACTTGCAATTGATCCTGTGCTTAGGACTGCTGAAGCCAGTAATGTAGTAACTGCTAATTTCTTAAACATATTAAATCCTCCTAGTATTTTTTTTAACACATATATATTATATACTCTATTATCCTTAAATGGAATATAAATCATTTAAAACCTTCTTATGGTAACATTATCTCTACTAATCATGATAAAAGAGATATAGAATAAATTCCTTTTGTTCTATAAAAATAAAAAAACACTCCGATAATGAAGAAGTAAGATAATGAAAAGGGAGTGTTATTTTTGAAAAAATGGATCGTCATGATGTTACTAGTAATCCTTTCATTCACGCAGTCAGTTCAAATGGTACATGCAGCTAAGGATGAATGGAATCAATTAGCTGATTTGCCAACAGCAAGAGTGGGAGCTGTAGCTAATGCTGTAGATGGGAAGATTTATGTAATTGGTGGGTTTAATGCCGATAAAGAAACGTTAGAATATGATCCATCTGTAAACAAATGGACTAAAAAGACAGATATACCTACTGGAAGAGGAGGAGCAGCATCAGTAGTAGTAGGTTCAAAAATATATGTCCTTGCTGGAAAACATACGGGTTTTACTTATAATAAGTTCGAGGTGTATGATACAAAAAATGACGAATGGGAAACGTTACCTGATATTCCCTTTGTTAGCAAATCAAAAGGCTCATATAACGTTCAAGCGGGTGTTATTGGAAATAAAATTTATGTATTTGGTGGAAAAGAGTTTTTTAGCTATGATCTTTCTGAGCAAACATGGAAAGAAGAAGCTCCTCTAAATGTAAAAATAGAAGGAGCAATCGGTCTAGTATTAGATGAGAAGTTTTACATCTTTGGCAAAAACGATAAACGTGAAGTTTTTGAATTTGACGCTAAAAAAGAAGTTTGGACTGCAAAGAAAAAAGGGTTTGTCAGTGGTTACTTGAATGGTGTAACTTATAAAAATAACATGATATTTCCCGGTGGTTCAACAAGAAGTTTAATTGCATATGATACTGAACAAGAAGAATTAGTTAGAATAGATGTGCCTTACCACAATATGCGAATAGGAGCTTCATCAGTAGTTATTGATGATACATTATACCTTATAGGTGGTAGAGATTATAATGAGAATTATACAGAGATTGCAGATCAAAACTACAAATCAGTCATCTCTTTATCTTTAAAAGACCTGCAATTTCCAAACAACACAGAAACACCTGGTGACAAAGACCCAGAACCAACCACACCGCCTAAAGACGATACAACAAATGAAGACGGCGATGCACTACTCATCATCACAATGGTCAATGGCTTACAGAAAGAGTATGACCTTTCAATGAAAGAAGTCAACGCTTTCCTATCATGGTACAAAAAGCGTGATGCAGGAGAAGGCCCGGGATTTTATGAAATTGACGAGCATGACAATAACAAAGGTCCATTTGAAAGTAAAAAGGATTATGTAGTGTTTAAAAACATTCTCATGTTCGAAGTCAATAAATATAAGAAGTAATTGAAATCGAAGCCATCTAGTCCGACTAGGTGGCTTTTGCGTTAGTTCGACAGCTTTCAGCAATTTTAAGGCAAATTTAAGCTCGGATTTCATTTCAAATGTATTAAATCTTTGTTACAATAAGACAGCTTTGCTCAAAAGAGACATTCCAAGGTTCGACATTTTTTTAGCAATTCTTAAAAATTTTATGGTTTGATATGAAACTCTTTTGATGATCCATGCGTCTCTATAAGTGTCAAAAGAAAAGAGGTTATCAATATGCTATTCAAAAAGCTATCAGAAAATAAGTCTGTAAAATGGATAGGATATACAAGCTTTTACTTACTTATTTTGCTATTATTGTTCTTTATTTACGGATTCCACACAGCAAATACGGGATCATTCATTTACAACGATTTTTAATTGGAGATTAAACTATGAAACTATTACACACGATTCATGAATACCAGCAAACGAAACCAACACAGCCAGCATTTGTTTCTCAACAGGCGTCGATCACATATGATGAGCTTTGGCATTTATCAGACCAAATGGCTGGTGCGATCGATTCAGTCGCAGCTGGCAGTGAACCTGTCATTGTCTACGGTCATATGGAGCCAGAGATGCTGATTTCTTTCTTAGGCAGTGTGAAATCAGGCAGACCTTATATTCCGGTCGACATCTCGATACCTGTCGAGCGCATCGTCTCAATCATTGAAAGCTCAAAAGCCAGTCTATTGATATGTGCAAATGAGCAGAATGTATTAGATGTAGAAGAGCACATTGAAGTGAAAAGTGCGGCATCGCTTTTAGCACTTGAAAAAGAAGCACCGCCATCCACGCAGTGGGTTCAACAAGATGATGTTTTCTACATTATTTATACGTCTGGCAGTACCGGAAAACCGAAAGGCGTTCAGGTAACAGCCAATAATTTAGAAAGCTTTACAGAGTGGATGTGCCGCGACTTCCCAATTGGTGAGGGACGCACATTCTTAAATCAAGCACCATTTTCTTTTGACTTATCAGTGATGGATCTCTATCCAGCGCTTCAATCAGGCGGCACGCTTTACTGTTTAGTAAAAGATCTTGTCAATAAGCCAAAGGATATGTTTGCAGCACTTGGTCAATCTGACGTTGAAGTGTGGACATCAACACCATCCTTTGTGCAAATGTGCTTAATGGACCCTTCCTTTACAGGAGAGCTTTTACCAGAGCTGAAAGTTTTCTTGTTCTGCGGTGAGGCGCTTCCTGTAGCTGTAGCAAGTGCACTTCTGGAGCGTTTTCCAAAGGCGCAGGTCTTTAATACGTATGGTCCAACTGAAGCAACTGTTGCGATCACATCGATTGAAGTCACGCAGGAGATTCTTGATCAGCACGATTCTTTACCAGTCGGCTATGCCAAACCTGATACAGATATCGTCATTTTAGATGAAGAAGGCAAGACACTTTCTGATGGTGAGAAAGGCGAAATTGTCATCGTGGGGCCAAGCGTCACGAGAGGCTACTTAGGTGAACAAGCCTTAACGGATAAAGTGTTCTTTGAATACGAAGGACGCCCTGCTTACCGCACAGGTGACGCAGGTGTGGCGCAGGATGGATTAATTACGTGCCACGGTCGTCTCGACTATCAAATTAAGCTTCATGGATACCGGATGGAGCTTGAAGAAATTGAATATCATGTAAGCGAGACAACCTATGTCAATGCTTGTGTGATTGTGCCATTCCAGCCAAACGGTCATGTCGAGTACTTGATTGCAGCGATTGTTCCAGCAGCTCATTCATTTGAAAAAGAGTATCAGCTGACAAGTGCGATTAAGAAAGAAATGGCGGATTCACTGCCAGCGTACATGATTCCAAGAAAGTTTGTCTATCTGGAGCAGCTGTACATGACACCAAACGGGAAGGTTGACCGTAAGAGAATTGCGAAAGAGGTTCTTCTATGATTCCGTTTAGTTCATTCTTTTTCTTCATTCTAATTGGTATTCTTCTTTTGCCGACAATCATTCTTGGTCTTCGCGGCAAAAGAATGCAGGGCTACAACATGTTTGCAACGGTTGTGGCACTCGCGCTTATTTTCTCAAAGGATGCACATGGCGCACTGCTGCTCTTCTTGTTCACGGTGTGGCAAGTCTTAATCATTCGCCTGTACCTTGCATACCGGCTAAAGGCGAATCAGGCATCCGTTTTCTATGCAGCAGTGGTGGCATCAATTTTGCCGCTTGTGCTGTCAAAGGTATTACCGTTCTTTTTAACTCATCAGCCGCACCAGCCGCCGCCAATAAACTGGCTGAGCTTTTTGGGGATCTCGTACTTAACATTTAAAGGTGTTCAGTTAATTATCGAGACAAGAGACGGCTTGATTAAGAAGAAAATTCCGATTCATCGTTTGGTCTATTTCATTGTCTTTTTCCCGACGATTTCATCAGGTCCGATTGACCGTTACCGCCGATTTGAAAAAGATATGGATACACCGCCTGAAAAGGAAGCATACAGTGATCTTCTGTATTCCGGCATTCATAAAATTTTCATTGGCTTCTTATATAAGTTCATTATTGGTTATCTGATTCACACATATATTCTGATGAATATTCATCACATTAGCAGCAGTCACTTTGTTCAGCAGTTAACGTATATGTATGCTTACAGCATGTATTTGTTCTTTGACTTTGCTGGATATACAGCATTTGCTGTAGGTGTGAGTTATATTATGGGCATTAAGTCGCCAGAGAACTTTAATAAACCGTTTATCAGCCGCAATATTAAAGACTTCTGGAATCGCTGGCACATGTCCCTGTCCTTCTGGTTCAGAGACTACGTGTTTATGAGATTTGTGTTCTTTATGACCAAAAAGAAGTGGATCAAGAACCGTATGGCTGTATCAAATATCGGGTATTTTGTTCTCTTTCTATTGATGGGTGCTTGGCATGGTCTTGCCCTTCAATATATTATTTACGGACTATATCATGCAGTTGTCATGTCCGGTTACAATTTATTTGAGAAATGGAATAAAAAGCACAAGTGGTGGCCGGATAATAAGGTCACAATGGTTGTGTCTATCATTATTACATTCCATGTGATTTGTTTCGGATTTTATATTTTTTCAGGAAAACCATTTCATCATTAATGATTAAGGGAGTAGAAAATTATGGAATTTAAAAATCAAGTATACGGTATTATTGCAGAGGTTTGTCAGGACGACGTTGTGAAAGAAAATCCAGAGATTGCGATTTTTGAAGAAGGTCTTCTTGATTCATTTGGTACAGTAGAACTGCTTATGGCAATTGAAAGTCAACTCGGAATCACTGTTCCGATTACAGAATTCGATCGTGATGTGTGGGATACGCCGAATCATATTGCTGAGCAGCTGGCAGAGATGAAGTAATGAAAAAGCGTTTTTTTGGGCCGCTTATTTTAGCGGCTGTTCTATTCATTGGTGTTCTTCTTGTACCAAATGCATGGCTCTCACACCTGATCCCAAAAGACAAATTACAAAAGTCAGCCACAGAATTAGATCCAGGGATGTTTCAAGGGCTTTATTTACAAGATGAAATGCTAAAAGATCCAACTTATTTGCCGATCTATGGATCTTCTGAACTATCACGTTTTGATCCATATCACCCTTCGAATTTCTTTCATGAGAATCCTCAAGGGTTTACACCTTATCTTATTGGAAAAGGTGGATCGCAATCATTAATTCATGCGATGAACTTTGCAGCGCATATGGATGAATTAAAAGGGAAGAAGCTTGTATTTATCGTGTCCCCGCAGTGGTTTGTGAAATGGGGATCTGACGAGAATCACTTTGCCCCTAACTATTCAGCGCTTCAAGCGCTGAATCTCGCCTATAATAAAGAAATTGATCCAACTGTGAAAAAAGAGCTGATTAAAAGAATCATGAAGTTTAAAGCAGTCAAAAACGACATGGTGATTACAGAGCTTTTTAAAGCAGAGCTATCTGGAAACAAGTTCGCTTATGGCGCGATTTCTCCTATTGCGAAAATGTATTATGGCATGCTTCAAAAGAAAGACATGTACTATACGATTGGATCGGGGCATGAGCGCAAGCTTCAACCGTCTCCTTCAGTCAAAGGAAAAACATGGGCTGAGCTTGAAAAAGAAGCGAGCATTTTTGGTGCGGAAAGAGCAGGGGACAATCCGTTTTATATTAATCAAAAATTGTTTGACCGCAAACTGAAACCGATCATGAAGAAGATGAAGGATTCCCGTGAAGGTCATTCTTATGCCGAATCACCAGAATATAAAGATTTTCAAATCATGCTGGATATTTTAAAACAGGCAGGGGCAAAGCCTTTGTTTGTAACGATTCCTGTCAACGGAAAGTGGTATGATTACACTGGTTTTCCGAAAGAAGGCCGTACAGGTTATTATGAAAAAATCAATCGTCAAATTCGAGATAATGGGTATGAAGTCGCGGATTTGACTAAGCATGAGTACGATCCATATTTCTTTAAAGATACGATTCATGTGTCTTATAAAGGATGGGTGTACATCGATAAAGCAATTGAAAAGTTTTACAAAGAGCAGTAGAATGCAGCAGCTTTCTGCTGCTGTTTGTTTGTCGAATCAGCGGATATCTTGTATAACTGAGGGAAAAGGGCTATGCTGTAGATGGAGGCGATATGATGAATCGTTCTGAGAAAAAAGAACTATTAAAGCGTTCGAAGAAGCATTTTAATGATCATGCCTTTTGGGAAAAGCTAAAAAAGACGGCACAAAAAGCTGGTGTCTCTCTAGTCTATGCTGTGCTATTACTTTACTATACATTGCAAAAACCCGAAGTGCCTGTCAAAGCAAAGACCTTGATTATTGGAGCACTCGGCTACTTTATCCTTCCGCTTGACCTCATTCCTGATACATTGATTGGTGTCGGCTATACAGATGATTTAGGCGCCATTACATTTGCTCTATTTCAAGTAGCAATGTACATTGATGATGATGTGAAAGGAAAAGCAAAAGACAGGCTGTCAAAATGGTTCGGCGAAAAAACCGATACGTCTTTGATTGATCAAAAGCTTGAGGATGGCGGTATGCCGTCTGCATAAAGAAAAGCCTCCGTTATTGGAGGCTTTAGCGTGTAGACAAACCCTCGCATTCGTTGTCAGGTCTGCGCTCCAGTGCTCACGAATGTTTCAATTCGCTCCGCTCCGGTGCTCGTCCTTCCTAGACTGCAAAGGTTTTCTATCACGCTGAAAAGAAGACAAAGGGCTAAAATGATTTTCATTTTAGCCCTTTGTCAACAATCTGAAGCCTCCGTTATTGGAGGCTTTTTTCTTTTATCCTAAAAATTTCACGCAAACTGGATGAGGGACGGTAATGTCTGATTGTAATACAGTGAGTCGTCCTGTTTCTTTGTCGCGTTTGTATAACACGAGATTGCTAGATTCTTGGTTTGAACCGACGAGGAATTCTTCTGTTGGATCAAGCACAAAATCTCTAGGCCAGTTTCCTTCAGAAGAAGCAATCTCGACTAGGCTTAATCGGCCGTCAGCGTCTGTTTTAAAAATCGCAATGCTGTCATGACCGCGATTTCCTGCATAAACAAATTGGCCGTCTGAAGAGACATGAATGGCACTTCCTTGATTGTTCTCTGTAAAATCGCTTGGAATGGTCGCGATTGTTTGAATCTCTTCAAAATGACCATCTTCAAAGTAACGAAGCACAATGACCTCTGAGCTTAGCTCTGTCATGACATATGCCACAGGTTTCGTTGGGTGGAATGTGATATGACGAGGTCCGCTGCCTGGCTTTGTTTCAAATGTATGAGCAAGCTGAAGTTTGCCGTCTTCTTTCTTATACGTATAAATTCCATCTGTTCCAAGGTCAACAGCCACAGCAAATTGTTCATCTGGCGTGAGACCCATAAAGTGGGTGTGTGGCTTTTCCTGACGATCTTCGTTAGGGCCAGTTCCTTCATGCTGCGCCTGTGAGAGCGTGCGGATCACTGAGCCATTTTCAGCATCGATCTCATACATCTCTGCTGTCCCTTTATGATAGTTTGCTGTATACGCTGTTTTCGTTTGACTGTCCACGCTGACGTGACAAGGAGAAGCTCCATCGGCAAGCTCTTGGTTGATGAAGTGAAGTCTGCCTGTTGTTGAATCAATTTGATACGCAGCAAGGCCGCCCTGTGATCCTTTTTTCACAACAGCATAAACAAAATTTTGATCCTCTGACACGGTTAAATATGTAGGATTTTCAAGCTCAGCAGCGACTTCTACTTGCTCAATCTGCTGCTTGTCCGTATTTAATGTAAACGTATAAACGCCTTTACTGTCTCCCTTTGTATACGTACCGATATAACCTCTGATGTTAGCCATGTATTGCCCTCCTTCTATTAGATGCTCTCATTCTATCATAAATTCATAGGAAAACGCTTTAGAAAGGCATGCCAAAAGAAAAGACAAAGTCATTGAAATCTCACAATATTCATCAAAAATTATGTGAAAAAATATCACAAAAGTTTTCTCAAAAGAAAAGCGTTCATGTAAAGTAAATAAATTGAAGAAAAAATACAAAAAATTTTAAGTTTTTTCATTCCTTGTCTAGCAAAGGTGTAAGCGTATACATTTAATTTTGATTAGTCTAAATTGTCTAATAATTTTAAAAATGCTGTTGACACTGTATGGAAAGCGGCGTAAGATGGGTTCAACAAAAGCTAAACAAACACGCAGTGCAAGCGATTGACACTTCAAAATAAAGTGTCTGAAAATTCAACTACTTTTTGTTTGAAAGAGAGGGTGCTCACTGAAAATGGAAGACCAAAAGGAACAGTGGATCTTTTTAAACGATGAACTCGTGAAAAAAGAGGATGCGAAAATTTCAGTTTACGATCATGGCTTTTTATATGGCGACGGTGTTTTCGAAGGGATTCGCGTGTATAACGGAAATATCTTTCGAATGAAAGAACATTTAGACCGTCTGTATGATTCCGCCAGATCCATTATGCTGAACATTCCATATTCACTTGAGGAACTCACGGAAAAAATGATTCATACAGTTGAAAGGAACGGCCTAAAGGATGCCTATATCCGCCTTGTTGTCTCAAGAGGAGCGGGTGATCTTGGATTAGATCCTAACAACTGCGGGAGAGCCAACACAGTGATCATTGTAGAGCCGCTGGCCATTTTTCCAAAGCACCTATATGAAACGGGTATTGACATTGTGACGGTTCCAACAAGACGAAATCGTCCAGATGTTCTTAGCCCAAAAGTGAAATCATTAAACTATTTGAATAACATTCTTGTCCGAATCGAAGCCCATATGGCCGGTGTGAGTGAAGCGCTGATGCTGAACGATCAAGGGTACGTGGCGGAAGGTTCTGCAGACAACGTGTTTATTTATAAAAAAGGCAAGCTTTATACACCGCCAGGTTATATCGGCGCACTTGAAGGCATCACAAGAAATGCCATCATGGAAATTGCAGAAGACTTAGGCTACGAAGTGAAAGAAGAACCTTTCACAAGACATGATGTGTATACAGCAGAAGAAGTATTTCTAACAGGAACCGCAGCCGAAGTCATCGCCGTTGTAAAAGTTGACGGCCGTACAATCGGTGAAGGGAAACCTGGGTTCCACACAAACAAACTTCTTGAACAATTCCGTAAGCGGGTAGTTGAAGAAGGAGAAAAAGTTGTTTTTACAGATGAAAACATTCATGCAAGTTAAATAGATATCGATAAACGTTGAAGAGGACTAGTAGCTTTAGAGTCAGTATCTACAGAGAGCCGGTGCTAGCTGGAAACCGGTGTTACTTTCTAAAGTGAACTCACCTCTGAGTGTCTGCTTGAAATGATAGTAGGGCAGGCCGAGTGACATTGCTCACTCGTTACCAAAATGGACGAAAGATGTCCATGAGACGGCAACAGGGTTTGCCGTGAACAAGGGTGGTACCGCGAAAAACAAAGCTTTTTCGCCCCTTTGACCTAGTGAAAAGTAGTGTCATTGTGGGGTGAGAAGGCTTTTTTATATGGTCTCATATCTCTATCTTGAATGGAAAAGGGTGAAAGGACTTGACTGAAGCAAGACAAAGAGGAGGAAATCAAATGGGGACAAATGTACAAATGGAGACGGAAAAATCAAAAGCACCACAAACGATGAACGGTGCACTCATGTTAATTGAAGCACTCAAAAGAGAAAAAGTAGAAGTCATTTTCGGCTATCCAGGCGGAGCAGTTTTACCAATCTACGATAAAATTTACGATTCTGGTTTATTTCATGTTCTGCCAAGACATGAGCAGGGAGCGATTCACGCAGCAGAAGGATACGCAAGAGTATCTGGTAAACCAGGTGTTGTCATTGCAACATCAGGGCCTGGAGCGACAAACCTTGTGACAGGAATTGCAGATGCGATGATTGATTCACTTCCCCTAGTTGTATTCACAGGGCAGGTGGCAACGTCAGTCATTGGATCGGATGCTTTCCAAGAAGCAGATGTACTCGGCATCACAATGCCAATTACAAAGCACAGCTACCAGGTGAGAAATCCAGAGGAATTACCGGGTGTCATCAAAGAGGCATTCCATATTGCAACAACAGGCAGACCTGGTCCAGTATTGATCGATATTCCAAAAGATGTCGCAGGCATTGAAGGAACGTTTGAATATGACCAGCCAATTGATTTACCTGGTTATCAGCCAAAAGTAGAGCCGAACTATTTGCAAATTCGCAAATTAGTAGAAGCTGTCAGCAGAGCGAAAAAACCAGTCATTCTAGCAGGAGCCGGCGTTCTTCATGGCAAAGCATCTGAAGAATTAAGACAGTATGTAGAGCAGCAGCAAATCCCAGTCGCTCATACATTGCTTGGACTTGGCGGATTCCCGGCAAAGCATCCTCTTTTCCTAGGGATGGCTGGTATGCATGGCACATATGCAGCAAACATGGCTCTTCATCAATGTGACCTGCTCATTTCAATCGGAGCAAGATTTGATGACAGGGTAACAGGCAACCTCAATCATTTTGCGAAACATGCGAAGGTCGCTCATATTGACATCGACCCAGCGGAAATTGGCAAGAACATTCATACCCATATCCCAGTTGTTGGAGACAGTAAGCTCGTTCTTGAAGAGCTGATCAAGCAAGACGGGAAGCAAGGGGAATCAGACGAATGGAAAAATCAATTAGATCAGTGGAAGGAAGAATATCCACTCTGGTACGTTGAAAACGAAGCTGAAGGTTTTAAACCTCAAAAGCTGATTGAATACATTCATCAATTCACAAAAGGTGAAGCCATTGTCGCAACTGATGTCGGACAGCATCAAATGTGGGCGGCACAGTTCTATCCTTTTGAAAATGCAGATAAGTGGGTCACATCTGGAGGACTTGGCACAATGGGCTTCGGATTACCAGCAGCCATCGGCGCCCAGCTTGCTGATCAAGAGGCAACCGTTGTAGCGATTTTAGGAGACGGAGGTTTCCAAATGACCCTGCAAGAACTTGCCGTTATCCGTGAGCTGAACCTTCCAGTCAAAGTGATTGTACTCAATAATCACAGCCTTGGAATGGTAAGACAATGGCAAGAAATTTTCTACGAAGAACGCTACTCGCATTCTAAATTTTCAGAGCAGCCAGACTTCGTGAAATTATCTGAAGCTTATGGCATTAAAGGAATCAGAATCTCATCAGACGAAGAGGCAAAAGAAAAGCTCGAAGAAGCCTTAACCTCTAGAGAGCCTGTTTTCATCGATGTCAATGTAGCGAGAGATGAAAAAGTATTCCCGATGGTAGCACCAGGGAAAGGACTTCATGAGATGGTGGGGGTGAAACCTTGAAAAGAATTATTGTGTTGACTGTATTAAATCGATCAGGCGTACTGAACAGAATCACAGGCCTCTTTACCAAAAGACACTACAACATTGAAAGCATTACGGTCGGCCATTCTGAGATTCAAGATGTATCACGCATCACGTTCGTCGTCCATGTAGACCAAGAGAAAGACATCGAACAGCTGACAAAACAGCTGAACAAACAAATCGATGTTCTGAAAGTAACAGACATTACAAACCAATCAATCGTTCAGCGAGAGCTGGCTTTGATAAAAGTCGTATCTGCACCAGCATCTAGAATGGAGATCACGGGGGTCATTGAACCTTTTAGAGCTTCTATTGTAGATGTGAGCAGAGAGAGTGTCGTCATTCAGGTGACAGGTGAGTCTTCAAAAATTGAAGCACTCATTGAATTACTTAAGCCATACGGCATTAAAGAAGTCGCCAGAACTGGCACCACGGCCTTTGCGAGAGATAATCAGCAAAAGCCGCAAACAAATAAAACAATTTCAATTGTCTAAACAAAAGGAGAGAGTCAAATGGTAAAAGTATATTATAACGGTGATATTCAAGAAAACGTATTAAATGGTCAAAAGGTAGCTATCATTGGTTACGGATCACAAGGTCATGCACATGCATTGAACTTAAAAGAAAGCGGCGTAGATGTCATCGTTGGCGTGAGAAAAGGCGGATCTTATACAAAAGCACAAGAAGACGGTCATCAAGTATTCACAGTAAAAGAAGCAGCAGCACAAGCAGACGTCGTCATGGTACTACTTCCAGATGAGCAGCAAAAGAAAGTATATGATGAAGAAATCAAAGATCAATTAGAAGCTGGAAACTCACTTGTATTCGCACACGGATTTAACGTTCACTTCCATCAAATTGTTCCTCCAAGTGACGTAGACGTGTATCTAGTAGCTCCAAAAGGTCCAGGACACCTTGTGAGAAGAACATATGAGCAAGGCGCTGGTGTACCTGCCCTATTTGCTATCTATCAAGATGTATCTGGTCAAGCGAAAGACAAAGCACTTGCTTATGCGAAAGCGATCGGCGGAGCAAGAGCGGGCGTTCTTGAAACAACATTTAAAGAAGAAACAGAAACGGATCTTTTCGGTGAGCAGGCAGTTCTTTGTGGAGGTCTTACTTCACTAGTGAAAGCAGGTTTCGAAACGTTAACAGAAGCTGGTTATCAGCCAGAGCTTGCATACTTCGAGTGTCTGCATGAACTTAAATTAATCGTTGACCTTATGTATGAAGAAGGATTAGAAGGCATGAGATATTCAATCTCTGATACAGCACAATGGGGTGACTTCGTATCAGGACCACGCGTTGTAGATGCAAAAGTAAAAGAATCGATGAAAGCTGTTTTGACTGATATCCAAAACGGAACTTTTGCAAAAGAATGGATCGTTGAAAACCAAGTGAATCGTCCACGTTTCAATGCAATCAATGCAAATGAAAATGAGCACCAAATTGAAATCGTTGGTAGAAAGCTTCGTGAAATGATGCCTTTCGTTAAACAAGGAAAGAAAAAGGAAGCGGTGAGCGTCGGTGCGGAAAATTAATTTTTTTGACACAACACTTCGAGATGGAGAGCAATCACCAGGAGTGAACTTAAATGCACAAGAAAAGCTAATTATTGCAAAGCAGCTTGAGCGCCTTGGGGTTAATATCATTGAAGCGGGTTTTCCCGCTTCATCCCGAGGGGATTTCTTAGGCGTACAAGAAATAGCAAGAACGATTAAAAACTGTTCTGTTGCTGGTCTTGCACGATGTGTGAAAGGTGACATTGATGCTGCATGGGAAGCATTAAAAGATGGAGTGGAGCCAAGGCTTCATGTCTTTATTGCTACTTCTGACATTCACCTGAAGCATAAACTAAAGAAAACACGTGAAGAAGTCGTAGAACAGGCTGTCGCAATGGTGAAATATGCGAAAGAACGTTTTCCAGTTGTCCAATGGTCAGCAGAAGATGCGTGCCGTACAGATCTTGCTTTCTTGGCAGAAATTGTAGAAAAGGTCATTGACGCTGGGGCGAGTGTCATTAACTTGCCAGATACAGTTGGATACCTAGCGCCAAAAGAGTACGGGAATATCTTTAAATATATGAAGGAACACGTTCCGAATATCGACCGCGTTAAC
This sequence comes from Bacillus sp. G1(2015b), assembly GCF_001482475.1. Classification (NCBI taxonomy): domain Bacteria; kingdom Bacillati; phylum Bacillota; class Bacilli; order Caryophanales; family Bacillaceae; genus Bacillus; species Bacillus sp. G1(2015b). The sequence goes on from NZ_LKIC01000023.1 coordinate 179,856, forward strand.
TTGTCCGCGCACTGTCACGATGATCTAGGAATGGCTGTGGCAAACTCACTTGCTGCCATTGAAAATGGAGCAGATCAAATTGAAACGGCTGTCAACGGAATTGGCGAGCGCGCTGGAAATGCCGCGTTAGAAGAAATTGCAGTAGCTCTTCATATTCGAAAAGACTTTTACCAGGTCGAATCAACGATTCAATTGAATGAAATTAAGCGTACAAGTGATGTAGTGAGCAAATACTCAGGAATGATTGTGCCGCGTAATAAAGCAGTCGTTGGAAACAACGCTTTTGCACATGAATCAGGTATTCACCAAGATGGTTTCCTCAAAGAAAAAACAACCTATGAAATTATTTCTCCAGAGCTTGTCGGTGTGACAACAGATGTGCTTGTCCTTGGAAAACACTCCGGAAGACACGCGTTTAAAGACCGCATGAAAACACTAGGCTTTAAACTAACGGAAGACGAAATCAATAAATTCTTTGAGACTTTCAAGAACTTGACAGAGAAGAAGAAAGAAATTACAGATGATGATTTGATCTCTATTATATTAGAAGAAAAAGTAGCAGATCGAAAAATTGGCTACGAATTTGAAAGTCTGCAAGTGCATTATGGAACAGAACAAATGCCAACAGCAACAGTTTCTCTAAAAAACCAAGAAACACAGGCAGTCATTCAAGAAGCAGCTACAGGTGCAGGCAGTGTAGAAGCTGTGTACAACACGCTTGAGCGCTGTATGGAAGAAAGAATTCATTTGCTGGACTACCGCATTCAATCAAATGGAAAAGGCAGAGATGCACTAGCAGAAGTATATGTCACTGTTTCAATAGAAGGAAAAGAAACAGCAGGACGTGGTGTAGCGCAAGATGTGCTTGAAGCATCGGCGAAAGCTTACGTCAATGCAGTGAACAGACATTTAATCTTCAAATCAAATCTAATTGAAATTGAGAAACATCACGCGATCTCATAGGAAAGGAGGAAGGTTCTCATGAAAAAGAAAATTGCACTTTTGCCCGGCGATGGAATCGGACCGGAAGTCGTGACATCTGCAGTCGCTGTCCTTCAAGAGACAGCGGCTCAATTTCAGCACGAATTCGAATTTGAAACTGCGCTCATTGGCGGTATCGCAATAGATGAAAAAAACAACCCGCTTCCAAAGGAAACAGTAGATGTATGCAAAAGCGCTGATGCGATTTTATTAGGAGCAGTCGGCGGACCAAAGTGGGATCAAAACCCGCCAGAGCTTCGTCCAGAAAAAGGCTTGCTCGCCATTCGTAAGCAGCTGGACTTATTTGCTAACATCCGCCCTGTAAAGGTGTTCGATAGCTTAAGCGAGGCATCTCCATTAAAACAGGATCACATTAACGGAGTCGATTTCGTCATCGTTCGTGAATTAACAGGCGGCCTCTATTTTGGTGAACCAAGCGAACGCTATACAGATGATGAAGGAAAAGAAGTTGCTGTTGATACGCTCCTTTATACAAAGGAAGAAATTGTCCGCGTATTAAAAGAAGCGTTCGATATGGCCTTAACGAGACGGAAAAAAGTGACGTCTGTGGATAAAGCGAATGTTCTTGCTTCTAGTAAACTATGGCGTGAAGCAGTAGAGGAAGTTGCTTCTCGATATCCAGAAGTTGAATTTGAGCATATGCTCGTTGACAATGCCGCCATGCAGCTGATTTACAAGCCCGCTCAATTTGATGTCATTGTGACAGAGAATATGTTCGGCGACATTTTAAGTGATGAAGCTTCGATGATTACTGGATCACTCGGCATGCTGCCATCTGCTAGTTTATCAAGCACAGGCCTTCATTTATATGAGCCAATTCATGGTTCAGCACCCGATATTGCGGGGCAAAACGTTGCAAACCCTCTGGCAACCATTTTATCAGCAGCAAGCTTGCTTAGAACATCCTTTGCATTAGAAGAAGAAGCGGCTGCAATAGAAGACGCTGTGGAAGCTGTTCTTGCCTCTGGCAAACGAACAAAAGATTTAGCAGCAAAAGAGGGAACATATCAAACGACTGAAGAAATCACTAATGCGGTTGTAGACGCACTCAAGCAGCGCGTGCAAACCATTGTATAAATAGAATCTTGTGGAATTAGATAGAGGGAGGAAAAGGGTTATGCCTCGAACAATCATCGAAAAAATATGGGATCAGCATATAGTCAAAAGCGGCGAGGGGAAACCAGACCTTTTATATATTGATCTGCACTTGGTGCATGAAGTGACATCACCTCAAGCATTTGAAGGATTAAGACAAAAAGGGCGCAAGGTGAGAAGACCTCAAAATACGTTTGCGACGATGGATCACAACATCCCAACTGTGAATCGATTTGTGATTAAAGATGAGATTGCTAAAAAGCAAGTGAGTGCCTTAGAGCGCAACTGTGCGGAATTTGGCGTTCGTCTTGCTGATCTCCACAGTGTTGACCAGGGAATCGTCCATGTCGTTGGACCGGAGCTTGGATTGACACTTCCGGGGAAAACAATCGTTTGTGGAGATAGTCATACATCAACTCACGGCGCGTTTGGCGCACTTGCCTTTGGGATCGGTACAAGTGAGGTTGAACATGTACTTTCTACACAAACACTTTGGCAGCAGCGTCCGAAAACGCTAGAAATTAGAGTAGACGGAAAGCTTCAAAAAGGGGTAACCGCCAAAGATGTCATTTTAGCCGTCATTGGTGCACACGGCGTGAAGTTCGGTTCAGGTTATGTCATTGAATACACTGGGGAAGTATTCAGAAACATGACGATGGATGAGCGGATGACTGTTTGTAATATGTCGATTGAAGCAGGCGCGAGAGCAGGATTGATTGCACCTGATGAAGTCACCTTCGAATATTGCCGCGGCCGCAAATATGCACCGCAGGGCGAAGATTTCGAAGCAGCTATTAAAGAATGGGAAGAACTTAGAACAGATCCAGGTGCAACCTACGATAAAACCATTGTGTTAGATGGAAATAAGATTTCACCAATGGTTACGTGGGGAATTAACCCAGGAATGGTACTGCCTGTGGATGCATCAATTCCAGGACCTGAGGACTTTGCACAAGAAGATGATCAAAAAGAAGCGATTCGTGCTTACGAATACATGGGAGTCCATCCGCATCAGCGTATAGAAGATATTACGATTGAGCATGTCTTTATCGGCTCATGTACGAACTCAAGAATGACTGATTTACGCCAAGCCGCTTCTATGATTGAAGGACAAAAAGTAGCAGATCATGTCAGAGCGATTGTGGTGCCTGGCTCTCAAAGTGTCAAATTGCAAGCAGAAAAAGAAGGTCTTCATGAAATCTTCCTTGAAGCAGGATTTGAATGGAGAGAATCAGGCTGCAGTATGTGCCTTAGTATGAATAACGATGTGGTACCGGAGGGCGAACGCTGTGCGTCCACATCAAACCGTAACTTTGAAGGGCGTCAAGGGAAGGGTGCGAGAACGCATCTTGTCAGCCCGGCAATGGCTGCAATGGCTGCGATACATGGCCGATTTGTCGATGTCAGGAAGTTTAATCAAGAGAAAACAGTCGTGTAAGGAGTTGTCATAGATGGAGCCTTTAGTCACTCATAAAGGGAAAGCCGCTGTGCTTAACCGTATCAATGTAGATACAGATCAAATTATTCCGAAGCAATTTTTAAAAAGAATCGAACGAACAGGATATGGCCGCTTTGCCTTTTTCGACTGGCGTTATTTAGCCGATGGCAGCCCAAATCCAGATTTCGAACTGAATCAGCCGATCTATGAAGGAGCATCGATTTTGATCGCAGGAGAAAACTTTGGCTGCGGATCATCTAGGGAACATGCTCCTTGGGCGCTTGATGATTATGGCTTTAAAATTGTCATCGCACCATCATTCGCAGATATATTTCATCAAAACTGCTTTAAAAATGGGATGCTTCCGATTCGCCTTGATTATGATGTGTGGAAAACCTTCGCAGCGTCATATGAGAACAAAGGGTATGAGATGACGGTTGATCTTGAAAAACAGCAAATAGAAGATCACGAAGGGAATATCACCCCTTTTCAAGTCGACCCTCACTGGAGAGAAATGCTCCTAAATGGTTATGATGAGATTTCATTAACATTACTACTAGAAGATGACATTCAAGCATTTGAAGAAAAGCGCAGCAACTGGCTGCGCGCTTAAGCAACGAGAAGCTGTCCGCCCGAGGTGTGACGGCTTCTTTTTTGCATGAAAACCTCTCGTTACTTGTGTTTACTAATCTTCGTTGGTAAACTGATAAAAAATATGCGCCCGAAAGGAACGTAAGCATGAAGCATGACAAGAAGAAAGATAATGTCATTTTGTTTCCTGGTCTGAAAGAAAGACTGATTGAAAAAGGAATGGCAGCATTAAAAGATAAACAGTATCAAGAGGCGCTTCACTTGTTTTCAGAAGCAAAATCGTATGATGACGATGAAGAATCCGATATTCACCTCGGAATGGCAATTTGTTTTCTGGAGCTGGGGGAGCTGCAGGATGCAAAGCGTGTTTGTGAAAAAATGCTGCATGAAGGATATGGCCACTATTTCACTGTGCTCCAAGTGTATATGACGATCTTAATTCAGCTGAAAGAATATGAAGAAGTTAAACAGACGATTGAGGCTGTGCTCGAGGAAAACCACCTTCCAGCAGAAAGCGCGGAGCATTTTTACAAGCTGCTCGAATTTAGCAGAAAAATGATTGAATCACCTGAAGAGATTTTAGATGAAGATGAGGACGCCGGAAGTGAGGTCAACCTAGATGACATGCTGAAGCGGCCGGAAGAACAGGTCCAGTTCATCCATTCATTGAAAGACCGGAATATCACACCGCACATGGGTCTATTAAATACAATCTTACAAAATCCCGATGGGAACCCTTTGGTCAAATCAATGATCCTGCAGCTTCTGGCAGATCATGATGTGGCAAAGCCGGTTCATGTGACAAAATTCGGTGATTCTTTAACACTTATTCCTTCTGAGGCTGTAAAGCCAGAGCAGATGCCGCTTCTTCAGCAAGTCCTTCGTATGCTCGATGACACGCTCGGCAATGAGAACCCAACCCTTTACCAAGGCGTGGAAGAGCTATGGCGCCGGCACTTATTTGTGCTGTATCCATTTCTTCCTAAGTACACAGATCCGAGTCTTTGGGCAGCGGCACTTCATAAAGTCGGCTATGAAATGCATGGGATCGAGATTGAACTCGAAGAATTGCATCTATTGTATGAATTTAACGAACGAGAGCTGAGAGAAGCTTGCACAATGCTGAAAGATATTGAAGAAATTTCTTATTTGTAATTTGTCGATTTAGTTGAAAGACGGACTTGTTATGTTATAATATAATGGTTGTATTTGTGCATATATAGTGCAGTTGTCAGATTCCAACGGTTGAAAGACGATATGTATAATCAAGTCAAATGTTGTATACATAATGCAAGCTTCTTAGCGGAGTGCGTGGTTTTTGATTGGACGAAGTCTTTATGATGCTTTAGAATGGAGCAACGCACAATCTGAATAGATTTTTGGAGGGAAACACACATGTCAGTAAAATGGGAAAAACAAGAAGGTAACGAAGGCGTTCTAACTGTAGAAGTTGACGCTGAAACATTTAACAAAGCACTTGATGATGCATTTAAGAAAGTGGTTAAGCAAGTATCAATCCCTGGATTCCGTAAAGGGAAAGTACCACGTGGTCTTTTCGAGCAGCGTTTTGGTGTAGAATCTCTTTATCAAGATGCATTAGATATTCTTCTTCCAGTTGAATATCCAAAAGCAATCGACGAAGCTGGTATCGAGCCAGTTGACCGCCCTGAAATCGATGTTGAGAAAATCGAAAAAGGCGAAAGCTTAATCTTCACTGCAAAAGTAACAGTGAAACCTGAAGTGAAACTTGGTGACTACAAAGGTCTTAACGTAGAAAAAGACGACACAGCTGTTACTGATGAAGATGTACAAGAAGAGCTTAAAGGCATGCAAAACCGTCAAGCTGAGCTTGTTGTCAAAGAAGAAGGCGCAATCGAAAACGGCGATACAGTTGTTCTTGATTTCGAAGGATTCGTTGATGGAGAAGCATTCGAAGGCGGAAAAGCTGAGAACTACTCTCTTGAAGTAGGTTCTGGTTCATTCATCCCTGGTTTCGAAGAGCAATTAGTTGGTCTTGAAGCTGGCGCTGAAAAAGACGTAGAAGTTACATTCCCAGAAGAATACCATGCTGAAGACCTTGCAGGTAAACCAGCTGTATTCAAAGTGAAAATTCATGAAATCAAAGCAAAAGAACTTCCAGCACTTGACGATGAGTTCGCTAAAGATGTTGATGAAGAAGTAGAAACACTTGCTGAGTTAACTGAAAAAACGAAGAAACGTCTTGAAGAAGCAAAAGAAAACGAAGCAGAAGGAAAACTTCGTGAAGAGCTAGTTGCGAAAGCTTCTGAAAATGCGGAAGTTGACATCCCACAAGCGATGGTTGACACAGAGCTAGACCGCATGATGAAAGAATTCGAACAACGTCTTCAAATGCAAGGAATGAACCTTGAGCTTTACTTCCAATTCTCTGGACAAGATGAAAATGCGCTTAAAGAGCAAATGAAAGAAGATGCTGCTAAACGCGTAAAATCTAACCTAACACTTGAAGCAATTGCTGCTGCAGAAAACTTACAAGTGTCTGACGAAGAAGTGGAAGAAGAACTTTCAAAAATGGCTGAAGCATACAACATGCCAATTGAAAATATTAAACAAGCGATCGGATCTACTGAAGCAATGAAAGAAGATCTAAAAGTTCGTAAAGCAATTGATTTTCTTGTAGAAAACCGTTAATATGGTGCATAATAATAAAACAGGGCGCGAGTGACTCGTGCCTTGTTTTGTACAATTTTTGACTTATCATCGCTTCTTTTGGAAACGATAGTGTAAGTCGCATCTTTCTGTCATACATATCTCAATGTGCGGTGTTAGAAACACATCGTTACCGTCTTTTAGGAAAGTATGGTAAAATGCATACATACTGGACCCAGAAAGGTAGCTGACTGTTAGCTACAGGCAAGTGAAGAAGAATAAGGGGTGAAAGAATGTTTAAATTCAACGAGGAAAAAGGTCAATTAAAATGCTCGTTTTGCGGAAAAACGCAAGATCAAGTGCGTAAACTGGTCGCAGGACCTGGCGTATATATATGTGATGAATGTATCGAGCTTTGCACGGAAATAGTTGAAGAAGAGCTCGGCACAGAGGAAGAAGTTGAATTCAAGGATGTTCCGAAGCCTCATGAAATTCGGGAGATTCTTGATGAATATGTCATCGGACAAGACAATGCGAAAAAATCCTTAGCTGTAGCGGTTTATAACCATTACAAACGGATCAATTCCAACAGCAAGATTGATGATGTTGAGCTTTCGAAAAGTAATATTTCTATGATTGGACCAACAGGAAGCGGTAAAACATTACTTGCTCAAACACTTGCTCGTATTTTAAATGTTCCATTTGCGATCGCAGATGCAACATCATTAACTGAAGCAGGTTATGTTGGTGAAGACGTAGAGAATATTTTACTAAAGCTGATCCAGGCAGCGGATTATGATGTAGAAAAAGCGGAAAAAGGCATTATCTACATCGATGAGATCGATAAAGTAGCAAGAAAATCAGAAAACCCTTCTATCACTCGTGATGTATCTGGGGAAGGTGTCCAGCAAGCCCTTTTGAAAATTCTTGAAGGAACAGTTGCTAGTGTACCGCCTCAAGGTGGACGTAAGCATCCTCATCAAGAATTCATTCAAATCGATACAACAAATATCCTCTTTATTTGTGGTGGAGCCTTTGACGGCATTGAGCAAATCATCAAACGCCGCTTAGGTCAAAAAGTAATTGGATTCGGTGCGGAAAATAAAGTCGAAGATCTTGAAAAAGAAGTCCTTCTATCAAAAGTACTGCCAGAAGACTTGCTTCGCTTCGGTTTAATTCCAGAATTCATCGGTCGTCTACCGGTTATTGCAAGCCTAGAGCCGTTAGATGAAAAAGCACTTGTAGAGATCTTGACGAAGCCTAAAAATGCGCTCGTTAAGCAATATACAAAAATGCTTGAGCTTGACGATGTAGAGCTTGAATTTGAAGAAGATGCTCTTAGCGAAATTGCGAAAAAAGCAATTGAGCGTAAAACAGGAGCTCGTGGTCTTCGCTCGATCATTGAAGGCATCATGCTTGATGTGATGTTTGACCTTCCATCTCGTGATGATATTGAAAAATGTGTCATCACTGGTGCAACGGTTGCTGATGGTGAGCCGCCGCGTCTTGTGTTAAAAGATGGCACAGTCGTCAACAAAGATACAAAAACATCTGCATAAAGAGAAGTCTCACTCCTGAATCATTTTGATTCAGGAGTTTTTTATTTATCGTGGAAGACGTGTTTATTCCGTCCAGCTCTAGGAAATACTAGCAGACAGAAACCAATACATACGATAGATGAAGGAGGGAGCACCGATTGAGCTGGACAGGAATCGTATTATTTATACAGCTGTTCTTTGGTATCGTCATCGGGCTGTACTTTTGGAACTTACTGCGAAATCAGCGCACACAAAAGGTGACGATAGACAAAGAATCAAAGAAAGAAATGGAAGCACTCAGAAAGATGCGCTCAATCAAGCTGAGTGAGCCTTTATCAGAGAGAGTCCGGCCAAAGGGATTTCAAGATATTGTAGGGCAGGAAGACGGCATTCGTGCTCTAAAAGCAGCGCTTTGCGGACCGAATCCTCAGCATGTTATTGTCTACGGCCCACCGGGAGTTGGAAAAACAGCCGCTGCCCGTCTTGTCATGGAAGAAGCGAAACGTCATGCTGATTCACCGTTTAAGAAAGATGCGGTATTTGTGGAGCTCGATGCCACAACCGCAAGATTCGATGAACGGGGCATCGCAGATCCACTCATTGGTTCCGTGCATGACCCGATTTACCAAGGGGCGGGAGCGATGGGACAGGCAGGCATTCCGCAGCCAAAACAAGGAGCCGTTACGCATGCTCATGGCGGGGTTCTGTTTATTGATGAAATTGGTGAACTGCATCCGATCCAAATGAACAAAATGCTGAAAGTCCTTGAAGATCGGAAAGTATTTTTAGACAGTGCCTACTACAGTGAGGAAAACACCCAAATTCCGAATCACATCCACGATATTTTTCAGAATGGGCTTCCGGCTGATTTCCGGTTGATTGGTGCTACGACAAGAACACCTGAAGAAATTCCACCAGCCATTCGCTCAAGGTGTTTGGAAATTTTCTTTAAGGATCTTGACCAGCATGAACTGAAAATTGTTGCTGCTAAGGCTGTCCAAAAAATCCAAAAGGAATTAAGTGATGAAGGGTTGAACCTGTTAACCTCTTATGTGAAAAATGGTCGTGAAGCAGTCAATATGGTGCAGATCGCCGCTGGAATGGCCGTCACAGAAAACCGAAAAGACATCACGATCGAAGATGTCGAGTGGGTCATTCATTCAAGTCAGCTGACACCAAGATATGAACAAAAAGTACCGGAAAAGCCAAAAGTCGGGGTAGTGAATGGTCTGGCTGTCTACGGACCAAACAGCGGTGCCCTGCTTGAGATTGAAGTGAATATATGTAAGGCGCTTGAAAAAGGCAGTATCAACATTACAGGCATTGCAGAAGAAGAAAGCATTGGCAGTCAGTCTAAATCCATTAGACGAAAAAGTATGGCCAAAGGATCTGTTGAAAACGTATTAACAGTGCTGAGAAACTTAGGCATACGGACAAATGAATATGACATCCATATTAATTTCCCAGGCGGTGCCCCGATTGATGGACCGTCTGCTGGGATTGCCATGGCGGCGGCGATTTTCTCTGCCATTCATCAAATCCCGATTGATCATCTGACAGCAATGACAGGTGAAATCGGATTGCAGGGTCAGGTGAAGCCGATCGGCGGTGTGATACCGAAGATTAAAGCGGCGAAACAAGCTGGTGCCACAACCGTGATTATTCCTTATGACAACCAGCAGTCGATCTTAAAAGAGATTGAAGGCGTCACCATTGTGCCTGTGAAGCACTTCCAAGAGGTGCTGGATCAGTGTTTGGTCAACCCGCCAGACGAGAAGAAAGATGGACTAGAAGAGGAAATGAAAAGAAAATCTGTTTAATCCCCATCACATATGGGGATTTTTTAGTGAAATAGATCTTTTTTTCTTTTTCAAGATAAAAAGAAAGGGTATACTACGGTAAGATCATCATTTCTCAAGTCTTTTACATTGTACAAGACTGAAACAGGTATATTATAATGATTCATACTAGTGACGGAGGTGTCAATCAACATGGCAGATGAAATCAAAAAGAATGTTCCGCTCCTCCCATTGCGAGGCTTGCTTGTTTATCCAACAATGGTCTTGCATTTGGACGTTGGACGCGAGAAGTCTGTTCAAGCATTAGAACAGGCGATGATGAACGATCATATGATTTTTCTAGCAACACAGCGGGAAATTTCAATAGATGAACCAGGTGAAGAGGAAATTTTCAAAGTCGGCACCTACACAAAAATCAAACAAATGCTGAAGCTGCCGAATGGAACGATTCGTGTACTCGTAGAGGGCTTAAATCGAGCGCATATCGAATCATATGTGGAGCTTGAGGACTATACGTCCGTCGATATTAAAGAATTGGCAGAAGAAGATTTAAAGGACGCAGAAGCAGAAGCACTCATGCGCACTTTGTTAGATCACTTTGATCAGTACATAAAAATTTCAAAAAAAATCTCAGCTGAAACATATGCAACGGTGACGGATATTGAGGAACCGGGGAGAATGGCAGATATCGTCGCTTCTCACCTGCCGCTTAAATTAAAGGACAAACAAGAAGTACTGGAAACAGTGGATGTTAAAAAACGTCTGAACCGTGTCATCAGCTTAATCCACAATGAAAAAGAAGTGCTGGAGATTGAAAAGAAAATTGGTCAGCGCGTCAAACGTTCAATGGAACGAACGCAAAAAGAATATTATTTGCGTGAACAAATGAAAGCCATTCAAAAGGAGCTAGGTGACAAAGAAGGAAAAACGGGCGAAGTCAGTTCATTAATGTCTAAAATCGAAGAGTCCAGCATGCCGGATTCTGTTCGTGAAACGGCACTAAAAGAATTGAACCGTTATGAAAAAATTCCTTCAAGCTCTGCGGAGAGCTCTGTCATTCGAAATTATATTGATTGGCTGATCAATCTTCCATGGGGCATCTATACAGAAGATCGTCTAGATTTAAAGCTGGCAAGTGAGATTTTAGATGATGAGCATCATGGGCTGGAAAAGGTCAAAGAACGTGTGCTTGAATACCTTGCTGTACAAAAGCTGACCAATTCATTAAAAGGACCGATTCTTTGCTTAGCAGGACCTCCTGGGGTAGGGAAAACGTCACTTGCCAAATCGATTGCTAAATCACTTGACCGAAAGTTTATCCGTATCTCTCTTGGCGGTGTGCGTGATGAATCTGAGATTCGTGGACATAGAAGAACGTATGTAGGCGCGATGCCAGGCCGCATCATTCGCGGGATGAGCAAGGCAGGCACAATGAATCCGGTGTTTCTTTTAGATGAAATTGATAAGATGTCCTCTGATTTTAGAGGTGATCCGTCTTCTGCGATGCTTGAAGTGCTGGATCCAGAGCAAAATCACAACTTTAGCGATCACTATATTGAAGAGACATTTGATTTATCACAAGTGTTATTTATTGCCACTGCCAACAATTTAGCAACCATTCCGGGCCCACTTCGTGATAGAATGGAGATTATCACGATTGCAGGGTATACAGAGGTTGAAAAAGCAGAGATTGTGAAAGATCACCTTCTGCCGAAGCAGCTAAAGGAGCACGGATTAAAGAAAGGGAACTTGCAGCTTCGTGAAGCAGCGATTTATGATATGATCCGCTATTACACAAGAGAAGCAGGAGTCCGCGGGTTAGAGCGTCAGCTTGCGGCCATTTGCCGAAAAGCGGCAAGAGCGATTGTGGCTGAAGACCGAAAACGCATCACAGTGACGGAAAAGAACTTATCTGAATTCCTTGGAAAAAGACTTTACCGTTATGGTCAGGCTGAAACAACAGACCAAGTGGGGGTTGTTACAGGACTTGCGTATACGACAGTTGGCGGAGACACCCTATCAATTGAGGTATCACTCTCGCCTGGTAAAGGCAAGCTCTTGTTAACAGGTAAGCTTGGTGATGTCATGAGAGAATCTGCACAGGCGGCATTCAGTTATATTCGTTCCAAAGCAGATGAACTGAACATTGATCCTAATTTTAATGAAAAGCACGATATTCATATCCATGTTCCAGAGGGTGCGGTTCCAAAGGACGGGCCATCAGCTGGTATCACCATTGCGACGGCTCTTGTATCAGCACTAACAGGACGTCCTGTATCAAAAGAGGTTGGTATGACAGGAGAGATAACGTTAAGAGGAAGAGTGCTTCCAATTGGCGGACTAAAAGAAAAAGCATTAGGCGCACATCGTGCAGGATTGAAAACCATTATTCTTCCAAAGGACAATGAGAAGGATATTGATGATATTCCTGAAAGTGTGAGAGAAGGACTAACCTTTATTCCGGTCTCACATTTAGATGAGGTGCTTGAGAAAGCGTTGGTAGGAGAGGGAAGATGAAAGTAACAAAATCAGATATCGTCATTAGTGCGGTGAAACCAGAGCAGTACCCGAGCGGCGGACTGCCTGAAATCGCGCTTGCTGGACGATCAAATGTTGGAAAGTCCTCGTTCATCAACTCATTGATTAATCGTAAAAATTTAGCGCGTACGTCTTCTAAACCAGGTAAGACACAGACGCTTAATTTCTACATTATTAATGATATGCTCCATTTTGTGGACGTTCCGGGCTACGGCTTTGCCAAAGTATCAAAAACAGAGCGCGAAGCCTGGGGTAGAATGATCGAAACGTATATTACAATGCGTGAAGAATTAAAAGCAGTTGTCCAAATTGTGGACCTGCGTCATAAGCCATCAGTAGATGATGTGAACATGTATGAATTCCTTAAATATTACGGAGTTCCCGTGATCGTCATCGCTACAAAAGCGGATAAAATTCCAAAAGGCAAATGGGAAAAACATGCGAAAGTCGTCAAACAGACGCTCGACATTGACCCATCAGATGAACTCATCTTATTCTCTTCTGAAACAAAAAAGGGGAAAGATGAAGCCTGGAATGCGATCCTTGCGAAAGTAAACGGCTAAAAAAAGCATCTGCGATGAGCAGATGCTTTTTTACATTAGTTTTCTTTTCAGCGTGAGATGAAAACCCTTGAAGTCTAGAAAGGACGAGTACTGGCGCGGAGCGAATTTGATATTCGTGAGCACCAGCACGCAGGACTGACACCGAATGCGAGGGTTTGTCTTCTCGCTGAAGGCATCTGCGATGAGCAGATGCTTTTTTATTGTATAAGTTATTTCCTTTTTAAAAATAATAAGAGGAGACTGACAGCAATCAGTACATAAGGCCAGTACAATTCAAAGCCAGAAGTAGGAATCGAAAGGGAACTTAGCTGTTTTGTAATTTGCTGAAAGAAATAAAGGAACAGACCGAGTGCGATCAGCACAACACTTTCAATACGATATTCTTTTTTCTGAGATGATTTCACAAAGAGTGCAAGTCCTACGATGAATACAATCATTGTAAATGTGTCTGGCCAGTGGTCCAATTTAGGCTGAAGAATAAAGTGTAGCGAAAGGCCTGTCATAAGCATACCGATAAACACATGAGCGCTTTCTTGCTCCTTCTTTCCTTGATATAAAAAAGCGAGTCCAAAAAGCAGTACAAGTGTATACCATTTCTCTTGATCCTTCCAAATGTCAAATTGACCTCCTGAGAGAATGGCATATAGCGCTACAGCCAGTAAAGTAAGCGGCAGCAAAATGGATTTCTTCTTCAAAGATGTCACCTTCTTTTAAGCAGATCATTTGTCCGCACGCGCCAAATCTGGTAAATTGCTTGAAGTGATGATATGGCATAAACGGTGTCGAACATTTTTCTACTATATCACAACATTTTTGAAATCTGTTCACAATTTTTATCCAGTTAAAAATGAATATATGTTATAATCATTATAAATAATAAATTCTATATTGTAATTATTATAAATTAGACAGGGCGTTGGGGGTGCAAGCTGAAGTTATGCATATTCTTGTTGTGGGTTTAGATTATAAAACAGCCCCTGTTGAGATACGGGAACAGCTGAGCTTTGAACCGAGTGAGCTCGGAACAGCGATGTCCAAGCTTAAAGAAGAAAAAAGCATTCTAGAGAATATCGTCATCTCAACATGTAATCGAACAGAGATCTACGCAGTAGTAGATCAGCTTCATACTGGACGGTTTTATATAAAAAGATTTTTAGCCGATTGGTTCGGTTTAGAAAAAGAAGATGTCTCTCCGTATTTGAAGTTCTATGAAAACGATGGAGCGGTTGAGCATTTATTCCGTGTGGCCTGTGGACTTGATTCCATGGTGATTGGTGAAACGCAAATACTCGGTCAAGTACGCTCAAGCTTTAAAGTAGCTCAAGAGGAGAAGACCATTGGTACCGTTTTCAATTATTTATTTAAACAGGCGGTCACTGTTGCAAAACGCTCTCATGCGGAAACGGATATTGCGTCTAATGCCGTATCTGTCAGCTATGCAGCGGTTGAGCTTGCCAAAAAAATCTTTGGACGTCTTTCTGATAAGCATGTCCTGATTCTTGGCGCGGGCAAAATGGGCGAACTGGCGGCTCAAAACCTTCAAGGGCAAGGAATTGGCCAAGTAACGGTCATCAACCGAACGTTTGAGAAGGCAAAGGAATTGGCCGGTCGTTTTTCAGGAGAGCCTAAGAGCTTAAACCAATTAGAAAAAACATTATCCGAAGCGGACATTTTAATCAGCTCAACGGGTGCGAAACAATTTGTCATTACAAAAGAAATGGTCGAAAGTGCGAATAAAAAGCGGAAGGGCAGACCTCTATTTATGGTAGATATTGCTGTGCCCCGTGATTTAGATCCAGCCATTTCTGAAGTAGAAGGTGCTTTTTTGTATGACATTGATGACCTTGAAGGCATCGTGGCTGCTAACTTAAAAGAGCGCCGTGCAGTGGCTGAGCAGGTTGAGCTCCTGATTGAAGCAGAAATTGTAGAATTTAAGCAATGGCTGAATACGTTAGGTGTTGTTCCAGTCATTTCTGCACTTAGAGAAAAGGCACTCACAATTCAAGCCGATACGATGCAGAGTATTGAGCGAAAGCTTCCAAACCTCACAAACCGTGAAATGAAGCTGTTAAATAAACATACGAAAAGCATCATCAACCAAATGCTGAAAGATCCTATCTTAAAGGCAAAAGAAATTGCCGCGGAGCCAAATGCAGAGGAAAAACTTTTACTCTTTAAAGAAATCTTTGATTTACAGGTTGAAGATGAAGAGCAAAAGGTCGAACCTGTACAGGTGGAGCAAGGGGCATTTCAGCTGTTCAAACCAAATATGGCACAAGGCTTTGCTACAGTTGCCAGTGAGTGATTAAGCGATGATGGAATCCATTGTAGCGAGACTCAATGAAGCAACGATCTTAATCTATGCACTAAGTGTCTTGTTCTATTTCATAGATTTTCTTCAACACAACCGGAAGGCTGGAAAAATGGCTTTCTGGTTGCTTTCTATTGTCTGGCTGCTGCAAACAGTCTACATGTTCTATATTATGATGGAAACAGACCGATTCCCTGTGTTGAATGTAGCAGAGGGGTTATATTTTTATACGTGGGTGCTTGTGACACTTTCACTTGTGCTCACAAAGATATTGCGCGTTGAATTTATTGTCTTTTTTACAAATGTGATCGGTTTTTCCATGATGGCGATTCACACCTTTACACCATCTGACCTCCATTCAGCAGAACTAACGGGGAAGCTGACGAGTGAACTGCTCGTGATTCATATTACGATGGCGATTTTATCCTACGGTGCCTTTTCACTTTCTTTTGCATTTTCACTGCTTTATCTCTTTCAATATCGTTTGCTGAAAAAGAAAAAATGGGGAAAATGGCTTTTGAGAATTGAAGACTTATCAAAGCTGGATCATATGGCGTACGTATTAAACATTATTGGTGTGCCAATGCTTTTGCTTAGTTTAATTCTTGGCATCATTTGGGCATATATCTCGTATGATACGTTGTACTGGACAGATGCAAAGGTGCTTGGTTCGTTTATTATGCTGTTTTTATATGGCTTTTACTTATATATCAGATTGGTGAGAAATATGCAGGGCAAAATCGTGGCATTTTGGAATGTCGCTTCATTCCTTGTGCTGATGATCAATTATTTTCTGCTTGGTAGCTTATCAACCTTTCATTGGTTTCAATAATGATGAGTCTTAAAGGCATTGTCGGGAGGAAGACGTATTGCGTACAATTAAAGTAGGTTCTAGACGAAGTAAGCTGGCAATTACACAAACAAAATGGGTCATTCAAAAGCTGTCTGAACTAAACCCTTCTTATTCTTTTGAAATAAAAGAAATTGTAACAAAGGGTGATCAGATTTTAGATGTGACTTTATCTAAGGTTGGCGGAAAAGGACTGTTTGTTAAAGAGATTGAGCAGGCGATGTTGAATCATGATATTGATATGGCGGTGCACAGCATGAAGGATATGCCGGCAGCTCTTCCGGAAGGTTTAGTGATTGGCTGTATTCCTGAGCGTGAAGATGTGCGGGATGCACTTATTTCGAAGGATCATCTAAGTCTCAGCGAACTGCCTAAGGGTGCAATTGTGGGAACGAGTAGCTTACGGCGCAGCGCACAGCTTCTTCAGGAAAGACCAGATCTTGAGATTAAATGGATTCGAGGAAACATTGATACGAGATTGGAAAAGCTGAAAAATGAAGAGTATGATGCCATTATTCTAGCGGCTGCCGGTCTGTCCAGAATGGGATGGAGCAAAGAGGTTGTGTCGGAATTTTTATCTCCTGAGACGTGCCTTCCAGCCGTTGGACAAGGCGCGCTGTCGATTGAGTGCCGCGGGGATGATGAAGAGCTGTTGCAGCTTCTCGCCCAATTCACGAATGAATATACGAAGAAAACGGTCCTCGCAGAAAGAGCCTTCCTCAAACAAATGGATGGAAGCTGTCAGGTGCCGATCGCTGGCTATGCAACGATGAATGAGCATAATGAAATTGAACTAACAGGTCTTGTTGCATCTGCTGATGGGCACACAATTATTCGAGAAACCGTCACAGGCACTGACCCTGAAGCAATTGGGACAGCGTGTGCGAAGCAGATGGCCGATAAGGGAGCAAAGGATTTGATCGACAAGGTGAAAAAGGATCTGTCTCAATGAGCATAGGCAAATCGCTTCACGGACAGACGGTGCTTGTCACTCGAAATGAACGTCAAGCGGGCGTGTTTCAGCAAAAGATTGAAGCGCTGAACGGCCATGCGGTTTTAACCTCTCTTATTCGGTTTGAGCCTACGCTCACAAAAGAAAAAGCGCAGGACTTTTTAAAGGACTTAGAAAATAGCCAATGGCTTGTTTTCACGAGTGTGAATGGTGCGTCTTTTTTTCTGAACTACATAAAAGACCATCATTTCCAAAAGAGCTTATCCCATTTAAAAGTGGCTGCTGTAGGAGAGAAAACCTCTGCCTATCTTGAGCAGCACGGCTTGAAGGTGGATGTTGTGCCAGAACGATTTATAGCGGAAGAACTGGCAGATGCATTACTTGACCATGTACGCCCAGGAGATCGTGTGTTTGTAGCAAAAGGGCATCTATCACGAGATGTGGTGAAAGAGACCCTCGTTCCGCTCGGCATAGAGGTAAAAGAATGGATTTTATATGAAACAGTCAAGGATGAGGATGGAATTGCTGCTCTTAAATCGGCAATGACGAAGCAATCATTTGATTTTATTACATTTACGAGCTCATCTACTGTTCATTCTTTTATGCATGTGATGGAAGCAGATGCAGCGATGCTTGCTGCATCTGACACCTGTTTTGTGACGATCGGTCCTCTGACAAAAGAGGCACTGCTTCAATACGGGATTTCTTCTGAAACCCCAGATACTTATACGATAGACGGAATGCTTGATTTGATGTGCCGTTTATCTGAAAGGAAGTTGAACCATTGATGAAATTTAACAGACACCGCAGATTGCGGACAAGCGCAGGAATGAGAGAATTAGTCAGAGAAACCTTTTTAAGACCATCTGATTTCATTTATCCGATCTTTTTTGTAGAGGGAGAAAATGTCCGAAAAGAAGTCTCTTCAATGCCAGGTGTGTATCACATTTCTGTAGATCTTGTGAAAGAAGAAGTCCAAGAGCTTGTTGATCTTGGCATCAAATCGATCATTGTATTTGGTGTGCCAGATCATAAAGATCATGTAGGCAGTGAGGCGTATCACGATCACGGCATTGTTCAAAGAGCAACGCTTGAGATCAAAAAGCATTTCCCAGAGCTCGTGGTCATTGCAGACACTTGCTTATGCCAATATACAGATCACGGACATTGCGGAATCGTTGAAGATGGAGAAATTTTAAATGATGAATCTCTTCAGCTATTAGCGAAAACGGCTGTCAGCCAAGCGCGTGCAGGTGCAGATATCATCGCGCCTTCAAATATGATGGACGGATTTGTTGTTGCCATTCGTGAGGCACTGGATGAAGCAGGCTTTATTCATGTACCAGTCATGTCTTATGCCGTGAAATATGCAAGTGCTTTTTACGGTCCGTTCCGTGATGCAGCACATAGTACACCGCAGTTTGGAGATCGTAAAACATATCAAATGGACCCTGCAAACCGTTTAGAGGCTCTAAGAGAAGCGCAATCTGATGTAGAAGAGGGAGCTGACTTCTTGATTGTCAAACCATCTCTTTCTTACTTAGACATTATGCGTGATGTGAAAAATGAATTTACACTCCCTGTTGTTGCTTACAATGTGAGCGGAGAGTATGCAATGGTGAAAGCCGCTGCTCAAAATGGGTGGATTTCTGAAAAAGAGCTTGTTCTGGAAATGCTGACAAGTATGAAACGTGCAGGAG
Source organism: Bacillus sp. G1(2015b) (assembly GCF_001482475.1). Taxonomy (NCBI): domain Bacteria; kingdom Bacillati; phylum Bacillota; class Bacilli; order Caryophanales; family Bacillaceae; genus Bacillus; species Bacillus sp. G1(2015b). The sequence continues at coordinate 198,861 of NZ_LKIC01000023.1, forward strand.
CAGAACTCATCATTACGTATCATGCAAAAGATGCAGCAAAATGGCTCTCAGAATAAAGAACGGATAGACAGGAGGACATTGAAATGGGACGTAGCTATGAAAAATCAAAACAAGCATTTGAAGAAGCACAGCATTTAATGCCTGGTGGTGTCAACAGCCCTGTGCGTGCATTTAAATCAGTCAACACAGACCCGATTTTTATGGAACGAGGCAAAGGTGCCAAGATCTATGATATTGATGGAAATGAATACATTGATTATGTCTTATCATGGGGACCGCTGATTTTAGGGCATACGAATGATCGTGTCGTTGAAAGCATTCAGCGAGTAGCGGAACACGGGACAAGCTTCGGTGCTTCTACGTTAGTTGAAAATGAATTAGCTAAACTTGTATCAGAGCGTGTTCCTTCCATCGAAGTCATTCGCATGGTCAGCTCTGGTACAGAGGCGACGATGAGTGCACTTCGTCTAGCTCGCGGTTTTACAGGCAGAAATAAAATTGTGAAATTTGAAGGCTGCTATCATGGCCACGGTGATTCTTTGCTCATTAAAGCAGGTTCTGGAGTGGCAACGCTTGGACTGCCTGATAGTCCTGGTGTTCCTGAAGGGACTGCAAGCAACACGATCACAGTGCCGTACAATGATTTAGAAAGCATTCAAGTTGCTTTTCAAGAATTTGGCGACGATATCGCTGGTGTCATTGTAGAGCCGGTCGCAGGAAATATGGGGGTTGTCCCTCCGCAAGAAGGTTTCTTGCAAGGACTGAGAGACATTACGGAGCAATACGGATCATTACTCATTTTTGATGAGGTCATGACTGGCTTCCGTGTGGATTATCACTGCGCGCAAGGCTATTTTGGCATCACACCTGATCTGACGTGTCTTGGTAAAGTCATTGGAGGCGGTCTTCCAGTCGGTGCTTATGGCGGAAGAGCGGATATTATGAGACAAATTGCGCCAAGTGGTCCAATTTATCAAGCAGGAACGTTATCTGGTAACCCTCTTGCGATGACAGCAGGCTTAGAAACTCTAAAACAGCTGACACCTGAGTCTTATGAAGAGTTTAAACGAAAAGGTGACCGTTTAGAAGAAGGTATTTCGAAAGCAGCAAAAGCATACGGAATTCCATTAACGTTTAACCGTGCAGGTTCCATGATCGGATTCTTCTTTACAAATGAAGAAGTGATCAATTATGACAAAGCGAAAACAGCTGATCTTGCTTTATTCGCTGAATTTTACAAGGAAATGGCCGATCACGGTATCTTCCTCCCGCCTTCTCAATTTGAAGGACTATTCCTGTCAACAGCTCATACAGATGAAGACATCGAATATACAATTGAGACAGTGGAAAAGGTTTTTCAAAAACTACGTCGATAAAACAAAAGCCGATATGGAGACATATCGGCTTTAGATTGTTGACAAAGGCTAAAATGATCTTGATTTTAGCCCTTTGTCTTTTTTCAGCGTGATAGAAAACCTTTG
>NZ_LKIC01000024.1:0-9908 GCF_001482475.1 Bacillus sp. G1(2015b)
ACTGGTCTTTTTTGTTTTTTCTTCTAACAGCATCATGATGTAAGCTGGGAACTTCTCTTCTGCAATCTCCATGTAGCGTTCAATCATGACGTAATCATCACTAATGTATTGAGACAGCAGCTCGTACCACCATTCTGTTTCGTAGCGGGCAATCATACTAAGGTTATACATCAATAAGTAATGACTGATGATCTCAGGAATCCCTAGAAAAGCATCCCGTGTTGACGGTATAAACCATTGATCCATTTCTAAATCATAATGAAGATGAGTAGCAAGTGCTGGGTTTTCTTCAAGAAATACATCAAACGTCAATTTCTTAGCCTCTCTCTGTTTGAGTTTCCAACTTGTATGGAACTCAAAGTATTCAATAAAGCGTTCAGCAGACATGTTATAAAGTAATGGAATATGATCTTGAATCATCATTCCATTCGCCTTTTCCACTTTAACTAATGTCGAGGGCTGCTTTTGAAACTCAAGAATATGACTCATTTCAGGTATTTTGGACAGAAGATGGATCATTGTAAATCGCTCATCTTCAAGACCCTTTAAATGAAATAGATGCTTTAACACATGCATACATAGCCCGTTTCTTTGGATTTTCACTTCATCTTCGCTAAAGCGGTAATGCTGTTTTTTTCTCTTTCTCGATGTTACGCCATGAGCTAAAACAGAGGTTTGAGAAGGATAATGGGGATCAACTGTCAGCAAACATGCTTTTAGCAGCTGTGCCATTCCATAAAACAATAAAATGGGTTTAAGTTCTAAAGGTGCATTCGCAGCCTGCTCATAAAACGTATGGCCATGTTTTAGAAAGTAAATAAATCGTTCACAGTTTTTATAGGCTTGCTGATTTGCATCTGGAATGTTCCGTTTCTCATATTGTTGAAATAGAAACTTTTGGGAAGTTTCTAGCGAGTAAAAACGTTTTAAATCCTTCCATCCTGAACTTTTCATCTTCTTCCTCAACTCTCTTTATATTTTCTAAAAATTGCAACTGTTTGTTGCTTCCTTGACATGCTGTTTGCTAGTTGATAATCTACATATAATATTTTGCCGAAAAGAGGGGGATTTACTAATGTGGGAAAGTAAATTTTCAAAAGAAGGTTTGACGTTTGACGATGTTTTGCTTGTTCCAGCAAAGTCTGAAGTACTTCCGCGTGATGTCGATTTATCAGTGGAGCTAACAAGTACATTAAAGCTAAACATTCCAATTATCAGTGCTGGAATGGATACAGTGACGGAATCACAAATGGCGATTGCAATGGCACGTCAAGGTGGTCTTGGCATTATTCATAAGAACATGTCCATTGAACAGCAAGCAGAACAGGTGGATAAAGTAAAACGTTCAGAGCGCGGCGTTATTACAAATCCATTCTTCTTAACACCAGAGCATCAAGTATTTGATGCAGAGCATTTAATGGGTAAATACCGTATTTCAGGTGTGCCGATTGTCAACAACGAACAAGACCAAAAGCTTGTTGGTATTATTACGAACCGTGACCTTCGTTTTATTTCGGATTATTCAATGAAGATTAGCGACGTGATGACAAAAGAGGAACTTGTGACAGCTTCTGTTGGTACAACGTTAGAAGAAGCTGAAAAAATCTTACAGCAATACAAGATTGAAAAATTACCTCTCTTAGATGACGAAGGAACGTTAAAAGGTCTTATCACAATCAAAGATATTGAAAAAGTGATTGAATTCCCTAACTCCTCTAAAGATGCACATGGCCGTTTAATTGTTGGTGCCGCTGTTGGTGTCACTGGCGATACAATGACACGTGTGAAAAAATTAGTCGAAGCCAATGTGGATGTTATTGTCATTGATACAGCACACGGTCATTCTCAAGGTGTTCTAAACACTGTATCGAAAATCCGTGAAACGTATCCTTCTCTTAACATCATTGCTGGTAATGTTGCAACAGCTGAAGCAACAAAAGCATTGTTTGAAGCAGGAGCAGATATTGTGAAAGTCGGTATCGGACCAGGATCTATTTGTACAACACGTGTTGTTGCAGGTGTTGGTGTACCACAAATCACAGCGATCTATGACTGTGCAACAGAAGCAAGAAAACATGGTAAAGCTATTATTGCAGATGGTGGAATTAAATATTCAGGTGATATCGTGAAAGCACTAGCATCTGGCGGACATGCTGTTATGCTGGGAAGCCTTCTAGCTGGTACATCTGAAAGCCCAGGAGAAACAGAAATTTTCCAAGGTAGACGCTTCAAAGTTTATCGTGGTATGGGTTCTGTCGCTGCAATGGAAAAAGGAAGTAAAGATCGTTACTTCCAAGAAGATAATAAAAAATTCGTTCCTGAAGGAATCGAAGGTCGTACACCATACAAAGGGCCAGTCGTTGATACAGTGTATCAACTAGTTGGTGGTATCCGTTCTGGTATGGGCTATTGTGGAACACAGGATTTACGCACTCTTAGAGAAGAAGCACAGTTTATTCGTATGACAGGTGCAGGACTTCGTGAGAGTCATCCACATGATGTACAAATTACGAAAGAATCACCAAACTACACAATTTCTTGATAAATTGTGACAATCAAATTACATTTGACAGGGTCTATGACTCTGTCTATTTTTTTTGTCTTTATTGTGATAAAATTTATACTGTTGTGTTGAAATAAGCCCTTGTGGATTACATATATATGAAAAACGTCGAAAAAAGATGAATACGGAGGTATGACGATTGAACAGCAAGATGTTGAAACAGCTTATGGTCTCTATCCTTGCATTGGCATTGATTGTTACAGCATTTACACCAATGTCCAAAGCAAAAGCTGCTGAAGATCCATTCAGTGTGAATGCGAAAGCAGCGATCCTTATTGAAGCTTCTACAGGTAAAATTCTTTATAGTAAAAACGCAGATCAAAGACTGCCTATTGCAAGTATGGCAAAAATGATGACCGAGTATCTATTACTAGAGGCGATTGCTGAAGGTAAAGTGAAATGGGATCAAAAGTATACGCCAGATGATTATGTATACGAAATTTCTCAGGACCGCAGTTTATCTAACGTTCCTTTGAGAAAAGATGGTTCGTATACAGTAAAAGAACTTTATCAAGCAACGGCTATTTATTCGGCAAATGCAGCAGCGATTGGTTTAGCAGAAGTGATCGCTGGATCAGAATCGAAGTTTGTTGAAAAAATGAACGCAAAAGCAAAAGAACTTGGTTTAACAAACTACAAATTCGTGAATGCAACTGGTCTTGAAAATAAAGACTTACATGGCCAACAGCCAAAAGGTACAGGTCCTGATGAAGAAAGTGAAGTATCGGCAAAAGATATGGCATTGCTTGCACAGCATCTCATCAAAGACCATCCAGAAATTCTTGAAACAGCAAGTATTGCGAAAACGAAGTTCAGAGAAGGCACTGACGATGAAATGGACATGCCTAACTGGAACTTCATGCTTAAAGGACTTGTGAAGGAATATAAAGGTGTAGACGGTCTGAAAACAGGATCTACAGATTCAGCCGGTTCTAGCTTCACAGGTACGGCTAAACAAGGTGACATGCGCGTCATTGCCGTCATCTTAAATGCAAAAGGTAATCTTCATACAGCACGTTTCGACGTGGCGAAAAAACTGTTCGACTATGCGTTTAAAAACTTCACGATGAAAGAAATGTACAAAAAAGGTCAACAAATCAAAGGACATGAAAACATCGCAGTTGATAAAGGCAAAGATAAAGAAGTACCTGTTGTGACGAAAGAAGCATTTTCTGTGCCAGTAAAAAATGGTGACGAAAAGAGCTATAAAGCAAAAGTAAATATCGAGAAAAAGAACTTAGAAGCTCCTATTAAAAAAGGAACGAAGGTTGGCATGCTGACGACTTCTTATTCTGGTGATGAGAAGGACTACGGCTATTTAAATAAAGACCAATCAGGTGTTGAGCTTGTGACGAAAACAGGCGATGAAAAAGCAAACTGGTTCATCCTAGCAATGCGCGGTGTAGGTGGATTCTTCGCTGGCATTTGGGGCGGAATCGTTGACACAGTAAAAGGTTGGTTCTAATAAAAAAAACTGCTCTCTATACATGAGAGCAGTTTTTTTATCGTTAAAAGAAGAGCGATTGCTTCTGATTTTGAGGAGTGGATAAAGCTTGCTGAAAAATATCACATAACTTTTCCACGCCTTCGGTCAGTGCTTTTTCATTCACATAGGAAAAGCTGAGGCGGATATAATTCTGCTTCGGCTCACCAGGGTAGCAGACAGAGCCAGGCAGAAAGGTGATTTGCTGCTTACGTGCCTCATGCAACAGTGCTCGTGTATCGACCCAGGAAGGAAAGCTAAGCCATAAATTGAGCCCGCCCTGTGGAATTTGCCACGTTACATCTTTCGGTGCGTGTTTCGTTAACACATCCATCATCAAATCGCGTCTCACTTTCAAGGCGGTTCTTAGCTTCTTCGTATGATCAATCATTTTCTTCGATGTCAGAAACGGCAATATGGCCTTTTGTGTGAGGAGAGGGCTGCCTAAGTCATTATTGGCCTTTGCAGCTAATAAACGGTTAAATATCGAGCCTGAGGCTGTGATAATCCCGATTCTGCATCCTGGCGCCAGTGTTTTACTTAATCCTCGTAAATAAATGACGTGTCCATCATGATCCAAGCTTTTAATAGGTGCTGGCGGCTTCTTTTCAAAATAAAGCTCACGATAAGGGTCATCTTCTACAATGAGACAATCAATGCTTTGAGCCAGTAAGAGAAGCTGTTTTCTACGCTTCATCGACATACTGGCCCCTGTTGGACTGTGGAAAGTAGGAATCGTATAGATGAGTTTCGGTTTATATTTATCACAAATGCTTTGAAGCTGTTTCATGTTCATCCCTTCATGATCGACAGGGACAGTAATGATTCTTGCTCCTCTGCCCATAAAGACATCAATGGCTCCGGGGTATGTCGGTGCTTCCATGACCACCACATCATCCGGCCCAATAAACGTACGTGCCACCAAATCAAGCCCTTGCTGAGAACCACTTGTTACTAGGATATTTTCAGGTGTAGACGGCACATCCAACTTTTCTAAAAATGATTGAATGACTTGTCGCAGCTGAAGGTCACCTTGTATCTCACCATACTTCGACATGATTTGGGGATGCCTGGCTAGTACATGCTGCATCTCTTTTTCTAAATACCGGTTGGGCAAAAGCCCTGGATCGATCATAGAGGAAGAAAGGTTAATGGCTTCTTCGACATAGTGATACTGAGCGAATTGAGACCGTGGTAAATAATCTGGAATCGACAACTGCCAATCGAAAGAAGTAGATGATGGAACCGGAATCTCTGCCTGCTCTTGCTGCTCATCCACAAAGGTTCCTTTACCTTGCACCGTCTTTAAATATCCGTCAACCTTTAATCGGGTGTATGCCTTTGCTGCCGTGACAAGACTCACATTGAGCTGCTTGGCTAAATCACGTACAGTTGGCAGCTTTTCTCCTTGCTGAAGCAAACCTGATTGAATGTGGTCAATGATTGAAAAGTAAATTTGATTTGAAAGAGATGTATCAGAGTGTCGATGGATATCAATATGCATGAAACCCCTCCATATAATGCAACATTGTTATACATGAATTTTAATTGTTATAGTTGCATTATAGCATGTAAATCACACTTGAAAGAGAAAATGACATGTTTTTAGCTGGAAACCCTTTATATACAAGGGTTTATTCTTTTTTATCGGCTGTTTGAATTGTTATACTATTCTCTTTATTGTTATACTTTCTCGCTTGTATGATAAAGATGTTGAATTAATCGAATAGACAAATGGGAGGAAACTATTGTGAGCAATAAGGGAACTGAACGAGTGAAACGTGGAATGGCAGAAATGCAAAAGGGTGGCGTCATTATGGATGTCGTCAATGCGGAGCAGGCAAAAATTGCAGAAGAAGCAGGTGCGGTGGCAGTCATGGCACTAGAACGAGTACCAGCTGATATCCGTGCAGCAGGCGGTGTTGCCCGTATGGCAGACCCAAGAATCGTAGAGGAAGTACAAAATGCCGTAACGATTCCAGTCATGGCAAAAGCACGTATCGGCCACATCGTCGAGGCTCGTGTTCTTGAAGCACTTGGTGTTGATTATATCGATGAGAGTGAAGTGCTGACGCCCGCAGATGAAGAATTCCATTTAAATAAAAATGAATACACAGTACCTTTTGTCTGTGGATGCCGCGACTTAGGTGAGGCAACCCGCCGTATCGCAGAAGGCGCTTCTATGCTTCGTACAAAAGGAGAGCCAGGGACAGGCAACATTGTAGAAGCTGTTCGTCATATGAGAAAGGTCAATGCTCAGATTCGTAAAGTATCAGCCATGAGTGAAGATGAACTGATGACAGAAGCCAAAAACCTTGGCGCGCCTTATGAATTATTGCTGCAAATCAAAAGAGATGGCAAGCTGCCAGTTGTGAACTTTGCAGCTGGAGGCGTTGCAACACCAGCAGATGCTGCGTTAATGATGCAGCTTGGAGCAGACGGTGTATTTGTCGGATCTGGTATCTTCAAATCAGACAATCCAGCTAAATTCGCCAAAGCGATTGTTGAAGCAACAACTCATTACACTGATTATCGTCTCATTGCAGAACTTTCAAAAGAGCTTGGAACAGCTATGAAAGGAATTGAAATTTCAAATCTACTGCCAGAAGAACGTATGCAAGAGCGTGGCTGGTAATTAAGGGAGCGCAAACGAACATGCTGACAATTGGTGTACTAGGGCTTCAAGGAGCGGTGAGAGAGCATATTCAATCAATTGAAGCCTGCGGAGCAGAAGGAAAGATCATCAAACGAGTAGAAGAGCTAGAATCCGTTGACGGTTTGATTATCCCTGGTGGAGAAAGTACGACGATGAGAAGACTCATGGATACGTACCAATTCATTGATCCGATCAAAGCGTTCGCTGCTCAAGGGAAACCGATTTTCGGTACATGTGCCGGTTTGATTATGCTGGCAAAGCATATCGAGGATCGAGAAGATGCTCATCTTGGAGTGTTAAATGTATCTGTTGCACGGAACTCTTTTGGCAGACAGGTAGACAGCTTTGAAGCAGATTTAGAAGTAAAAGGACTGGATGCGCCGTTTACAGGGGTGTTCATCCGTGCGCCTCATATCATCAGCGCAGATGGTAGCGTAGAAATCATGGCCGAATATGATGGCAGGATTGTGATGGCGAAAGAAAACAATCTCCTAGGCTGCTCTTTTCATCCAGAGCTGACAGACGATCACCGGTTAACGCAGTTGTTTGTTGATATGGTGAAGTCCTACAAAACGAAGCTTGCTGTATAAAACGGTTGAAAAGAGATAAAACTTATAGTACATTAAAAACACAATCAAAGATCGAAAAAGCGTTGACGGGAAATAGTAAGAAGCCCCTCTTTCTAAGAGAGCCGATGGTTGGTGAGAATCGGTGAAAGATGCATTCTGAATCCATCCTTGAGCGAAATGCTGAAACAAGAGAAGTAAGCATTTACGGTGATACCGTTACAGAGGAAAGAGGAAAGCATGCTTCTGCATGTTTTCAATCAGGGTGGCAACGCGAGAGCTCTCGTCCCTTTCATGGGATGAGGGCTCTTTTTATTTTTCGATAAAAAAGGAGTGTTATACATGCTGGATATTAAACAACTGCGCACGGACTTTGATCAAATCAAAGAAAAATTAGCACACCGAGGCGAAGATTTAGCGGATTTTGATAAGTTTGGTGAGCTAGATCAAAAAAGAAGAGAATTAATCGGGAAAACAGAAGAATTAAAGAGCCGAAGAAATGAAGTATCACAACAAGTAGCCGTTCTAAAAAGAGAAAAGAAAGATGCCGATCACATTATTCAAGAAATGCGAGAGGTAGGAGATGAGATCAAGAAGCTGGATGACGAGCTAAGAACAGTAGAAGAAAGCCTGCAGCACATATTGTTCTCAATTCCAAATATCCCTCATGACTCTGTACCAGTTGGTGAAACAGAAGACGACAACGTGGAAGTGAGAAAATGGGGCGAACAGCCAGCCTTCTCATTTGAACCAAAACCACATTGGGACGTAGCTGATGAGCTAAATATCCTTGATTTTGAACGTGCAGGAAAAGTGACAGGAAGCCGTTTCGTTTTTTATAAAGGGCTTGGCGCACGCTTAGAGCGCGCATTGTATAATTTTATGCTTGATTTACATGTGGATGAGTTTGGTTTTACTGAAGTGCTTCCACCTTATATGGTCAACAGAGCGAGCATGACAGGAACTGGTCAGCTTCCAAAATTCGAAGAGGATGCCTTTAAAATTCGCGAAGAAGATTACTTCCTCATTCCAACAGCCGAAGTCCCGATTACCAACATGCATCGTGACGAAATCCTCGATGGTGAACAGCTGCCAATTAACTATGCAGCATTCAGTGCTTGCTTCAGATCAGAAGCTGGATCTGCCGGCAGAGATACACGTGGACTTATCCGTCAGCATCAATTTAACAAAGTAGAGCTCGTGAAATTTGTCAGACCAGAAGATTCTTATGAAGAATTAGAGAAATTAACAAATCAAGCAGAAAAAGTGCTTCAGCTATTGAACCTGCCATACCGTGTCATGAGCATGTGTACGGGAGATTTAGGCTTCACGGCTGCGAAGAAATACGATATCGAAGTATGGATCCCGAGCCAGAATACGTACCGTGAAATTTCTTCATGCAGTAACTTCGAAGCATTCCAAGCAAGACGCGCAAACATTCGTTTCCGCCCAGAGCCTAAAGCGAAGCCAGAACATGTTCACACATTAAATGGATCTGGATTAGCGGTAGGAAGAACCGTAGCGGCTATTTTAGAAAACTATCAACAAGAGGATGGAACAGTAATCATTCCTGAAGTGCTGCGTCCTTACATGGGAAATAAAGAAGTGATGAAATAAGATGCCGCCAAGGCATCTTATTCTTTTTACCAAAAGTCCTACAGTTTTCCTGAATTTAGCCGATAAAAAGAGTAAAAGCTTCTAGGAAAGAAGGAATAATCTTGAATAGGCTTGACTATTATGTTGAAATGGCTCAATTACTTAGAAAGGTACTAGATGAAAGTATTCTTTTCGGTATCACGGATACAGAGAAGGTACTTTGTTATTACCCGTCTAACACAATAGATTTTGGTATGAAAGTTGGGGACCCATTGAACCCAGAAGACCAAAATGTGGCGACGACATTAAGAGGACAAGAATATGACGGTTACTTACCAGAAACACTATATGGTTATGAAGTTGCTGTAAAAGGTTACCCGATTTTTGATGAAGATAGAAAAGTAATTGGCTCTTTTTTAGTGGCATTTACATATCATCGTGAAAAAAAATTAAGCAGTTATATGGAGCAAATCAATAAAGTAGCGAAAGAACTCCAAGGTGGAATTGAGCAAATTGCTGCACATTCACAAGAGCTGGCTGCCACAAGTTTAGAAATAAGCGAACAGGCAGGAAGAGCGGAAGAGAAATCTGCGAATATTGAAGAAGTCGTCAAAACCATTGGGGGAATCGCTAGACAAACAAATCTGCTAGGTTTAAATGCTGCAATTGAAGCCGCAAGAGCAGGTGAGAATGGAAAAGGGTTCGCTGTCGTGGCTGATGAAGTGCGTAAATTATCAGATGGCTCGAAGGAAGCGGCTGAAACCATTAATACATTTTTAAAAGAAATCCAAGACAGCATTGGCACTTTGTCTGAAAACATCTCACAAATCAGCAGCTCAACAAATGAACAAGCCGAACAAGTGACAGACTTTACAAAGATTATCGAATCATTAAATGAGTTTAAAGTAGAGATGAATCAGTTTATTGAAGAAATGAGACAGGATACGAAATAGATCAAGAGCAGCCATCAATGGCTGCTTCAGCGTGTAGACAAACCCTCGCATTCGGTGTCAGGTCTGCGCTTCGGTGCTCACGAATGTCAAA
>NZ_LKIC01000025.1:0-807 GCF_001482475.1 Bacillus sp. G1(2015b)
ACTGGTCTTTTTTGTTTTTTTGAATGATTTGCTTCTATATATAATAGGTTATTAAAGTAAAAATAGGTTGTTCCCTCGTTGATTGCTACATAAATCAAACTTCATGCTCCTTCAATTTAACATGTCGGTCATCATATGAACCGGCAGCTCAAATCATCAAGGGCTTCACTAAAAGCATAGAAAACCTCACCTTGGGCTAAATAGATATAGAAAGGCGAAGTATAGGGCCACTAAATAGAAAGACCTCATCCCGAAGGGGTTGTCAGCCATTGTTGAATTTCCAATTTAAAAGATAGAAGACATGAAAGAAACAATACTCATTTTATTTCTCCTGTTAAAATTTTATATAGACGATAAAGCTGTTGAATATTTGAAGCAGCAGAAAAAATGATGTGAAACGATTTGCTGAAAAATAGTAAAGACCAGCAACATTTTCACACTTTTTTGTGCAAAAAATATTTCTCAGAAAAATAAAATAATAATAGAACTTCTTATTTGAATGTTTTTATGCAGAGATATATGAAATAAAACAAGGGTCAAAATTGCTGTTTCCACAGTGATAAACCCTTATTAGTACTCTTTTTAACAAAAAAACATAAAAAAATGAAAAAAAGGCTTTTAAAATGATGAGACAAGTGGTAAACTTCTTTAGGTGCCTTAACGAAAAGATGAAAAAACAGCTTTAAAATAAATTCGAAAATTATTTTAAAAAAGTCTTTACAAACAATATCTTATCGTTATATAATACTATTTGTCAGATCGAGAGACACTTCGAAACGACACAATATGGAGGATTAGCTCAGCTGG